>NZ_JASJXG010000008.1:0-132654 GCF_035018765.1 Variovorax sp. RTB1 | reverse complement strand
GCGCCAGGGCAGTGTCGACGCCTGCGCGCATGTCGATCGGTTCGGTGGCCAACCAGATCGCCTCGATGCGGATCATGGGCCGCTCACCGGAGCCACTCGTGCAACCAGGCGGCGCAGGACGCTGCCGCCTGCACCGGCCAGTGCACCACGGCGGCGGCGTTGCCGCGCTGGAGCTCGATACGAATGTCGGGCAGCGGCATAGGTTCGGCAGGCGGGGGTGTTTCGGGGTGGAAGCTGACGGCGACAAAGCCCGACGGACTGGCCGTCTGTGAGACGGCTGCAATCGGCGCCACGGTGTTGCGTTCGTTGCCGCGCCATCGGTGCACGACGTTTGCATTGAGGTCGTGCTGTCGCCCAATCGCAGCGATGGATGCATGCGGCTGCCTGCATGCCTGCAGCACTTGTGCTTTGAGCGCCGCGCTGTGTCGGCGTCGAGGCGCTCTCTTGATCACTCGGTTTATAGCGTCCGCATCATTCATGTGGACACGATGCCATCAGCATCTCTTCGACTCAAGATGACTTGGCCGGCTGCTTACGTCGAATACAAGCTGCGACACACTCCAACTCAATAAAGTCTTCACTTGATGAACCGGGGCTGTTCGCTCTGAAGGATCAAGTGCGTGCCGCGAGCCCGAACGACTCACGATATGGATAGATCGTGCACCCGATGCCTCCGTAGCTGATGATTCGTGGGCACGAAGTCTTCCAGACTCACCCGCCGAGAACAGACTCTCGTTGTAGCTGTCACTGCCTCGTATCGTCGCTCCGCAATCTGCTCAATATCGCAATTGTCGGGAAAATCTCGAGGTTCTTCAACAGCCTGTTAGGTGCACCGATCGGCGTGCTGTCGATAGCTTGCCGCCGAAAACGGTCGCCGCACGCTTGTGGATCTCGACGATGCGCCGGTGTACGTTACGGCCACGCGACGAGGCGGCATGCCAGCCATAAAACGAAATAGCCGGTAGCGATTTGCATCGCTACCGGCTATTCGTTTCTTTGGTCGGGGCGAAAGGATTCGAACCTTCGACCCTCTGGTCCCAAACCAGATGCGCTACCAGGCTGCGCTACACCCCGACAAGCCTTCTATTCTAGCTCGGCTTTGCGCGTTAATCCGTAATCGCATGGATTTCATCGCTTGGCGTACTGCATGCTGCCAAAAAGAACCTCACGCGACTTGTCATCGGTGATGGGTTTGCGCAGATCGGCCATGACCTTCACGCCACGCTGCACTGCCGGCCGTGCAGCAACGGCATCAAACCATGTCTTAAGGTGCGGGTAGTCAGTGAGCGTGATGCCCTGGTTCTCCCAGCTGCGCAGCCAGGGGAAAATCGCGATGTCGGCAATTGAATAATGCTTTCCCGCGATGAACGTCGACCGGGCCAGCTGGCGGTCGATGACACCGTACAACCGCTTCGCTTCATTGGTGTAACGATCGATGGCATAGGCAACCTTCTCGGGCGCGTACAGCCGAAAGTGATGCGCCTGGCCGAGCATCGGGCCGACGCCGCCCATCTGGAACATCAGCCATTGCAGCACGTCGTAACGAGCGCGGTCGCCGGTCGGCATGAACTTTCCGGTCTTGCCGGCGAGGTACACCAGAATGGCACCGGATTCGAACAGCGAGATCGGCTTGCCATCCGGTCCATCGGGGTCGGTGATGGCCGGGATTTTGTTGTTGGGGCTGATCTGCAAAAACTCGGGCGCGAACTGATCGCCAGAGCCGATGTTCACCGGGTGCGCCACGTAAGGCAAGCGGCACTCTTCCAGCATGATGTGCACTTTGTGGCCGTTGGGCGTGGGCCAGGTGTAGACGTCCATGGGTGATGGCCGGAGTGTCGTGGCTGTATTGGGCGTGGGCATGACGTGCACTATGCCACCGCCCGTCCATTTCCACGCCGCAGCCCTGGAGCCAGCTCGTTTCAGGCTCGGCACCGACGAACAGGAACACATTGCGCGCCGCGCACTCGTACTGGTCGCCGCTGCGCGCGTTGCGCCAAGTGGCGCCGTTCAGCCCGGGGACGGGCTCGCCGTGCAGGCTAACCAGTTTCATATGTGGGTGCAGCTCGATGTTGAGCGCGGGTTCGATGCGGTCGATCAGGTAGCGGGACATGCTAGCCGCCAGCGACGGCCCACGCACCAACATGTTGACCTTGGCAGCGTACTGCGACAAAAACACCGCAGCCCGGCGGTCCGAGTTACCGCCGCCGACCAAGGCGATCTCCTGCTGTGCGCACCCGCGAGCTTCGATCGCCGAGGTCCAGTACCAGACGCCGCGGCCTTCGAACTCTTTCAGCCGCGGCACGTCGGGCAGGCTGTCGCGTGCGCCGCTGGCGATGACAACGATGCGTGCATTCAGCAGGCGCCCGTCGTCGAGTTGGATGGCGATCTGGCCCCGCGGCCCTGAGCGCGAACAGTCATCGACACGACCTTGGCCGGGATCAGCATTTCGGCGCCGAACTTTTGCGCCGGCACGTAGGCGCGGCCGGCCAATGCGCCGCCGGAGATGTCAGTCGGAAAGCCCAGCTAGTTCTCGATCCGCGCGCTGGCGCCGGCTTGGCCGTGGTGCGGGTCGCCGTTCCGGCCGAGGAAGTTCTCCAGCCGCCGCACATCGGTCGAATCGGTCGGGCCGATCAGGACGGGACCGCTGCCGCCCGCCTCCATCGACGCAACGCCCCGCATGATCAGCGCACGCAACACACGCTCGCCGAGATCAGCCTCCACGATGATGAGCGCCCGCAGCGTTTCGGGCGGCACCATCAGCACTTTCACGTGTGCCTCTGCGTGGCCATCGACCAGCGCGGCCCCACGCGTCAGAGCATCAGCCGCGTCACGGTGAAGTAGTGCGTCATCGTGCCGCCGAGAACGAAAAGGTGCCACACGCCATGGGCGTGGGCCCAACCAGGCCGATTGAGATAGAAGACCGTGCCAGCGGTGTACACGGCCGCGCCTGCCAGCAGTCCGATAAGTGCGAGCCTGTCTAGTCGAGCGGCGAGCGGCGCTGCAGTGAGCACGCAAAGCCATCCCATGGCGATGTAGATGCGCAGCGAGGGTTCGGGCGTTTTCGCCGTGTGTGCGGGGCGCAGTTCGCGCAAGATGCCGTAGCCAGCGAAAGACCAGATCGCGCTTAGCAATGCCGCTGCCCACCCGACCGGCAACGAAACCAACACGAAAGGCGTACAGGTGCCTGCGATCAGCAGGTAGATCGCGCAGTGGTCCGCACGCTCCCATCGTGTACGCGCCAAGCCTTGCGCAGAGTGGAACATGGCGGAGGTGGCATACAACGCCACGGCACAGGCCGCGAACACCACGGCACCGATGATCTTGGAGGGCTCGCCCGTGGTGATCGCATGTGGAAGCAGCACTGTCGCTCCGCCGATTACAAGCACCAGTCCGAGCAAATGCGAGTAGCCGTTGAAGCGCTCGCCGCGACAAATAAAAAGGCGTTGCGTTGTCATAAATCTGTCATGTCAGCGCGTCCAGAATCAGGGAATCTCTCCATCTCTTAAACCCTTATGAATGCCATCAAGACTGCCCGAAAAATGATCAGTGCCAATCCCGCGAGCGACTCCGCGCGGACGTTGGCACAACTGGTGCTAGCCCTCGAATCTGAAGGCAGTTTCGGCGTGACCGATTTGTACAAGCTCGATCTGGCGACCTTCGAGCTCGCCATCGACATCCTCAAGGAATGGCGCATCGACCGCTACTACGTCGGCAAGGCCAAGCTGTTCGATCTGTCGATGCAGGTGACAACGCTGCCCAACTGAGGCCTGTGATCGGTCGCCGTTCCGATGCCTCAATAGCGCTCGGGCACCATCATGGCGGCCGACACGGGCTGGCGTGAATACTCCGGATGCCTTACGCGTGCTGGCAGCGCGACTGGCGCATGCTGCACCTCGTGGTACGGCAACTGCGTCAGCAAGTGCGAGATGCAGTTGAGCCGGGCCTTCTTTTTGTCGACCGCCTGTACGACCCACCACGGCGCTTCCGGAATGTGCGTGCGTTCCAGCATCACTTCTTTTACGTGGGTGTATTCCTCCCAACGTCGCCGGCTTTCGAGGTCCATCGGGCTCAGCTTCCATTGCTTGAGCGGATCATGGATACGGCCGAGAAATCGCATGTGCTGCTCATCGTCTGTGATCGAAAACCAGTACTTGATCAACGTGATGCCTGAGCGCACCAGCATGCGCTCAAAGTCGGGCACCGAGCGAAAGAACTCTTCGTACTCGGCGTCGCTGCAAAAGCCCATCACGCGTTCGACGCCGGCGCGGTTGTACCAACTGCGGTCGAACAGCACCATCTCGCCGGCCGCTGGCAGGTGCGCTACGTAGCGCTGAAAGTACCACTGCGTGCGCTCGCGATCATTGGGCGCGGGCAGGGCGGCGACGCGTGCCACGCGCGGGTTGAGCCGTTGGGTGATGCGCTTGATGACGCCGCCCTTGCCGGCCGCGTCGCGGCCTTCGAACAAGATGACGACTTTCTGCTTGCTGTGCTGGACCCAGTCCTGCAGCTTGACCAGCTCGCCCTGCAGCCGGAATAGCTCTTGGAAATACAGTTGGCGTGCCGCCTTGTCTGTGCTGACGAGTTCCCCCGCTTCATCGACACTGCGGTCCTCGAGTTCGAGCTCGAGTTCTTCGTCGTAGCTGTCGACCAGATCGCGCGCGATGCGCCGCATCAGGTCTTCGTGGTCGGGCGCGCCGGTGGGCGCGTTGGGTTGTGAGCTGGGTACGGGCATGGTGCAGATGCTCCTGCCGCGATATGACGTTGGCATGACACCCGGCGTGTTCACGGTTCTGCCACGGCGCCGACACTGTTTTTTCATACGGGCGCGCCAGACTTCGCGCCATGAACGAACTGCCGAACCCGACGTTTCCTTTCTCGCGCCTAACGCTGCGCGAGGCCATCTGGCCGGTGTCGGCCCAACCGGCGGCGCGCACTCCGCGACTGCCAGAGTCTTCTGGCAGCACGGCGGTATCGCAAGGCATCTCCGTGCAATGGGCGCGGCATCAGGACGAAGTGCGCGAAGCCCAGCGACTTCGCTACCAGGTCTTCGCCGGCGAGATGGGTGCGCGCCTCAGCACATCACTGGCCGGCCACGACATCGACCTGTTCGACGACTTCTGCGAGCACCTGCTGGTTCGCGATGCTGCGACGCATCAGGTCATCGGCACCTACCGCGTGTTGACGCCGGCGCAGGCACAGCGCGTTGGCGGCACGTACAGCGACACCGAATTCGACCTCACTAGACTGCGTGCGCTGCGCTCGCGGATGGTTGAGTTGGGCCGCAGTTGCGTGCACGCGGACCATCGGCAAGGCGGTGTGATCCTCGCGCTGTGGGGTGCGCTCGCGGCCTTCATGCAGCGCAACAAGCTCGACACCATGATCGGCTGCGCAAGCATTCCGATGCAGCACGACGGGATTCCAGGCGGCCATGCCGCGGCTAGCATCTGGCGTCAACTGTCTGCGAGCCACATGGCCGACATTCGCCATCAGGTGCAGCCGCGCCTGCCATTGCCGGTCGACCGGCTCGACACCACGCTCGACGTCGAGGCGCCGGCGCTGATTCGCGGTTACCTCCGGCTCGGTGCCAAGCTGCTCGGTGCCCCCGCCTGGGATCCAGACTTCAACGCGGCTGATCTGCCGATGCTGATGCGCATCGAGGACATGCCGGCACGTTATCGGCGGCATTTTCTCGGACACCCTTTACGTCATGTGGCTGTCACGCAAATGTCATAGACGACATACACACTGGAACGGTCACGCGCACCACCGCGCCCTTCGAGCCTTCCGCGCTCTATGTTCCAGAATCGTGTCCATGTCATTTCATTCCGCCGACAAGGCCGTCGCCGCCCCGACGCCGGCACCAAAGCAAATCGTGTTGCTCGACCGCGACCACGCCATCCTGGCATTCAACGAGCGCGTACTCGACTGGGCGCTGCGCCCCGATGTGCCATTGATAGAGCGGCTGCGTTATCTATGCATCGTGTCGGCCAATCTCGACGAATTCTTCGAAGTGCGAGTGGCACCGCACCTGATCGCCAGCGGTGCGGGCGACAGCAAGGGCGTTTACTCGGTTGAATCGTTCGACGCACTGGCCGTCGCCGCGCACACTCTGGTCAGCAAGCAATACGCGCTGTACAACAACGAGTTGATGCCGACGTTTGCCACGCACGGAATCCACATCATTTCGCACGGCGACCGCAATCCGTTGCAGCGCAAATGGGTGCACGACTACTTCGAGCGCGAAGTACGGCCGTTGTTGATCCCGGTCGGGCTCGATCCGGCCCATCCGTTTCCGCAGGTGGCCAACAAGTCGCTCAACTTCATCGTGCAACTGGGCGGCAAAGACGCCTTCGGCCGCGAGAACCCGATCCAGATCGTCAAGGTGCCGCGCGTGTTGCCGCGGCTCATTCGCATGCCGGGCAAGGTGTCGGACGGCAAAACGCTGTTCGTGGCCTTGTCGAGCGTGGTTCGGGCGCATCTGTCGAGCATGTTCGCCGGCCGTGTCGTCGGCGACTTTTCGCAGTTTCGCGTGACGCGGCATTCGGATCTGGCGGTCGATGAAGAGGATGTCAAGAACCTGCGCACTGCGCTGAGGCAAGGCTTGCAGCATCGCCACTACGGGCAAGCCGTTCGGCTCGAAGTGTCGGCCAGCTGTGCGGAATCGCTTTCGAGCTTTTTGCTGGCGCAGTTCGGGCTGCCGCCGCAAGCGCTCTATCGCGTGCACGGCCCTGTCAATCTGGCGCGGTTGACGCAACTCATCGACCTGCTCGACGAGCCGCAGCTTCGCTTTCCACCCTACAAGGCGTCGTACCCGGTCACGTTATCGCCTGGCCAATCTTTCTTCGAACGGCTGCAGCGCGGTGATGCCTTGATCCACCAGCCTTTCGAGAGCTTCGACGGCGTGTTGGCGTTTTTGCGCGAAGCCGTGCAAGACCCGCAGGTGCTGGCGATCAAACAGACCATCTACCGAACCGGCACCAACTCCGAGCTGATGGACCTGCTGCGCGAGGCGGTGCGGCGCGGCAAGGAAGTGACCGTGGTGGTCGAGCTCAAGGCGCGCTTCGACGAAGAGGCCAACATCAACTGGGCCGAGATGCTGGAGTCGATCGGTGCGCAGGTGGTGTATGGCGTCGTCGGACTCAAGACGCACGCCAAGATGCTGCTGGTCACCCGGCGTGAGGGCAAGCAGATGCGTCGCTATGGCCATTTGTCGACCGGCAACTACAACCCGCTCACCGCGAAGCTCTACACCGACATCAGCCATCTGACGGCCGACCCGCTGCTCACGGCGGATATGGAAGCGGTGTTCGTGCACATGGCGAGCCAGAGCAAGCTGCCCAAGCTCAACCGCATGTGGCTGGCACCGTTCGACCTGCACAAGAATCTCGTGGCGCAGATCGAGCTGCTGGCCATCGCCGCGGCCAAGGGCGAGCCGACCCGCATCGTCGCCAAGATGAACGCGCTGACCGACGAGGCGCTCATTGCCGCGTTGGTGACGGCGGGGCAGGCGGGCGTGAAGATCGACCTGATCGTGCGTGGTGCATGTACGTTGCCGGCGCAAGTGCCAGGCCTCACTGAAAACATTCGCGTGCGCTCGGTGATCGGCCGGTTTCTCGAGCATTCGCGCGTTTTTTATTTCCGCAACGGCGAAGACGAATCGCTCTACCTGTCGAGCGCCGACTGGATGAACCGCAACATGATGCGACGCATCGAGCTGGCGTGGCCCGTCACCGATCCTGGCTTGCGGCAGCGACTGATCGACGAGTGCCTTGTCGCCTACCTGCACGACGGTCGCGACGCCTGGGACCTGGGTCCGGATGGTGCCTACGTTCGCATCCATCACGACACGCACGCGGCGGAAGAGGGTGGCTCGCGCACCATCGAAGCGCACGGCGCGCAGGCCGCACTGATGAACCGCTACGCATCGCGTGGCCTGCAAAAAATTTAACGGCGCTGCCACGATAAAACCCTGAAAGCCGCTCCACCATGGACCTGATTTTCTGGCGCCACGCCGAAGCCGACGACTGGACCGAGGGCTGCGACGACCTGCAGCGCTCCCTCACCTCGCGTGGCGAAAAGCAGGCCAAGCGCATGGCGTCCTGGCTCGACCGACAACTGCCTGAAGGCACGCGCATCGTGAGCAGTCCGGCGCGGCGCTGCGAGCAGACCGTATTGGCGATTGGACGCAAATACAAGCTGCGCGACGAGCTCGCACCCGACACCACGCCCGATGCCGTGCTGGCATCTGCAGGCTGGCCCAACGGCAAGTCGGTGGTGCTGATGGTCGGCCATCAGCCGTCGCTCGGTCAGGCGATCGCGCAACTTCTGGGGCTGCAACAAGACAGCTGCCCGGTGCGCAAGGGTGCGGTCTGGTGGATTCGCACGCGAGAGCGCGATGGCGATGTGCAGACGGTTGTGGTGACCGTTCAGTCACCCGAGCTGCTCTAGTCCGGTCTGCGCAATTCGACCGGCCGGCAGTTCAGCCGCCGGCGAGATCGACGCGCCAGTTGGTCTTCTGCCAGGCCAGCACTTCTTCGCGCAGTAGATGCGCGGACTGTGGATAGACCTCGGACCAGTTCCCCTGACACGCCACGACGAAGAAGCGCCCGCCGGCGACCGTGATGCGCAGCGCCTTCGGGTCGGGATCGCGCCGCGCGTGACACAGAATCAAAGCCAGCCGCAAGCTCAGTAGTTGCATGACGAAGACGTCGTCGTCGAGGGCGGCTTCAAGCTTGCGCAGCTTGCCCCGCTGACCAAGCACCAGCAGCCCCAGCGCATGCATCTCGCTGACCGCAAAGCCGGGCGCGTCGCAATGGTCGAGGATGTAGGCGCCGTGCTTGTGATAGTCGCTGTGGGAGATCTGCGTGCCGATTTCGTGCAGCTGAGCGGCCCAGCCGAGCTTGCGCAGTGCGCGGCCAGCGCGGCTTGTCGTGCTTCCGGCCGGATTCGCCGATCGCGCTGCAGGTTCGAGCTGAACAAACAGCGCTGCCGCGGTCTCGCCGACGCGCCTGGCCTGCGCCGCATCGACGTTGAACCGGCTTGCCAGCCTTGCCACGGTTTCGGTGCGCAGGTCGGCCACGCTTTCGTCGCGCTCCAGCAGTTCGTACATGACGCCGTGCCGAAGTGCGCCTTGGGCGACCTTCATCTCGTCGATGTCGAGCAGGTCGAACACGGCCCGCAGCACGCTGACGCCGCCGCCGATGACCGCCTTGCGATCGTCGCGCATGCCGTCGATGCGCAGCTTGTCGGCGCTGCCGGCTTTGAGCAGGCGGTCGAGCAACCAGTCGAGCCCGTCTTGGGTGATTAGGCCGGGCTCGGCACCCGAGGCAGCCAGCACGTCGCCGACCGCGCCGATGGTGCCGGAGGCGCCATAGGCTACGTCCCACTGGTCGCGCGTGTAGCTGGCAAGCGCATCGTCGAGGACCGCCTTGGCGGCCACTTCTGCAGCGCGAAACGCGGCCTGGGTGAACTGGCCTTCGGCGAAGTGCTTCATCGACCAGGCGACGCTGCCGACGCGGTACGACTCCATCACCGTCGCTTCGAGTGCATGGCCGAGGATCATTTCGGTCGAGCGCCCGCCGATGTCGACTACCAAACGACGTTCCAGATCGGAAGCGTCGGTGTGCGGCAGCATGTGCGCCACGCCTTGATAGATCAGCCGCGCTTCTTCGCGGCCGGGAATGACATCGATGCCGAAGCCGAGGATGGTGCGGGCCCGCAGCAAAAACTCGTCGCGGTTGCGGGCCTCGCGCAGTGTCTGAGTCGCGACAGCGCGCACTTGTGAGCGCTTGAATCCAGCCAACCGCTCGCCGAAGCGGGCCAGGGCGTCCCAGCCGCGTTGCATCGCTTCTGGCGTCAGGTTGCGGGCGCTGTCGAGGCCATTGCCTTGGCGCACCGTCTCTTTCAAATATTCGGTGCGATGAATCTGGCCGTGATCGAGCTGTCCGATTTCGAGCCGGAAGCTGTTGGAGCCGAGATCGACGGCGGCGAGGCGGGTTCCGTTTTGCATGTTTGGCATCTGGCAGTGATGGTAAGCGGCGCGCGTGACGTCACCGTGACGTCATTTGACTGTCACATCAATGTCATATTGCCTTTCTAAAGTCCGCATCAACCCGATTCGGGATGTGCAGACCACAGCCAAAGGAAGATTCATGAAAGTCACCTTCAATTTCGCAGCCGGCATCGCCGCTGCTGCCGCATTCGCAGCGTCCCCCGCTTTCGCCCAGAACGTCACCGGCGCTGGAGCGAGCTTCCCGGCACCGCTGTACGCCAAGTGGGCCGGCGACTTCAACAAGGCGACCGGCACGCAGGTCAATTACCAATCTGTCGGTTCCGGTGCCGGCATCAAGCAGATCGAAGCCAAGACGGTCGACTTCGGCGCATCGGACATGCCGCTGACCGACGACGAACTCAAGACCAAGGGACTGATGCAGTTCCCCACCGTTATCGGTGGCGTGGTGCCCGTGGTCAACATCGTCGGCATCAAGCCGGGCGAACTCAAGTTGAGTGGCGCGGTGCTCGGCGACATCTACCTCGGCAAGATCACGAAGTGGAACGACCCCGCCATCAAGGCGCTGAACGGCTCACTGGCACTGCCTGACGCCGCCATCGCACCGGTGCGTCGTGCCGACGGTTCGGGTACCAGCTTCCTGTTCACCAACTACCTGAGCAAGGTCAACGCCGACTGGAAGAGCAAGGTGGGCGAGGGCACGGCTGTCAACTGGCCGGTGGGCACGGGCGGCAAGGGCAACGAAGGCGTCGCTGCTTTCGTGAAGCAACTCCCCAACTCGATTGGCTACGTCGAGTACGCGTACGTCAAGCAGAACAAGATGGTCTACGCGCAGCTGCAAAACGCTGCAGGTACGGTGGTGTCGCCGGACGACACCGCCTTCAAGGCTGCCGCAGCCGGCGCCGACTGGAACAAGACCTTCTATCAAGTGCTGACCAACCAGAATGGAAAGGACGCATGGCCGATCACGGGCGCCACTTTCATCCTGATGCAGAAGGTGCAAGACAAGCCAGCCAACGCGACCAGCGTGCTTAAGTTTTTCGACTGGGCCTACAAGAGCGGCGACAAGACGGCTGACGACCTCGACTACGTGCCGATGCCCGACAGCGTGAAGACCGCGATTGCCAAGTCGTGGGGCGATATCAAGGACACGTCGGGCAAGACCGTCGCACCGTCGGCAACCAAGTAAATCGGGTCGGCGCGCATGAGCAGTACACCGCTCGACGGCGCGCCTCCCGCGGAGCCACATACCGTGTCGTCGACTTTCCCCGCTACTTCCGCTCCGCGTGATCCCGCGCTGGAGCGCGCATCGATGAATCCGCCGCGCAACAAACCGCGGTCAGGCCCGATGGCCGACCGCGTGTTCGGGTGGTTCGCGAAGGGCGCCGCGCTGCTCACGCTCGCGATGCTCATCGGCATCCTGCTGTCCCTGTTCGTCGGCGCCTGGCCTGCAATTTCCAAATACGGCCTCGGCTTTTTGACCAGCACAACATGGGACCCGGTCCGCGAGGAGTACGGCGGCCTCGTGATGATCTACGGCACGCTGGCGACTTCTTTCATCGCGCTGGTGATCGCCGTACCGGTGAGCTTCGGCATCGCACTGTTCCTTACCGAACTCTCGCCTTCTTGGCTGAAGCGTCCGTTGGGCACCGCCATCGAATTGCTCGCTGCGGTGCCGTCGATCGTCTACGGCATGTGGGGCTTGCTGGTGTTCGGCCCGATCCTCAGCGTCTATATCCAGCAGCCTTTGCAGAAGGCTTTTGCCGGCATTCCGTATTTGAGCGCGCTGGTGTCCGGCCCGCCGGTCGGCATCGGCATCCTGTCGGCCGGCATCATCCTGGCGATCATGATCATTCCGTTCATCGCCTCGGTCATGCGTGACGTATTCGAGGTGACGCCCGCTCTCCTGAAGGAATCGGCCTACGGGCTCGGCTCGACCACCTGGGAAGTCGTCAGCAAGGTGGTGCTGCCGTACACCAAGGCCGGCGTCGTTGGCGGCATCATGCTCGGCCTTGGTCGTGCGCTCGGCGAAACGATGGCCGTCACATTTGTGATCGGCAATGCCAACCAGCTCAACTCGCTGTCGGTCTTCGAGGCTGCAAACAGCATCACCTCGGCGCTCGCCAACGAGTTCGCCGAAGCCGGCGCAGGGCTGCACCAGGCGGCGCTGATGTACTTGGGCCTCGTGCTGTTCTTCATCACCTTCGTCGTGCTCACGCTGTCGAAGTTGCTGCTGGCAAGAATGAAGAAGAGCGAAGGGACCAAATCATGACCACAGCGGAACGTTTGCTTGAGGCCAACGCCCTTCAGGCGACGCGTGCGGCACGCTTTGCAACGCGCAAGCGCGTCAACCAAGTGGCGCTCGTACTGTCGCTCGCCGCGATGGCATTTGGCGTGTTCTGGCTGGTGTGGATCCTTTGGGAGACGCTGCGCCAGGGCATCGGAGGACTCGCGATCGCGACCTTCACCGAGATGACGCCGCCGCCCAACGAAGTCGGTGGCATCGCCAACGCGATCTTCGGCTCGCTGGTGATGGTGGCGATGGCGACTTTCGTCGGAACACCCATCGGCATCATGGCCGGCATCTACCTGGCTGAATACAACCCCAAGGGCTGGCTGTCGAGCGTGACACGCTTCGTCAACGACATCCTGCTGTCGGCACCGTCGATCGTGATCGGGCTTTTCGTCTACGCGGTGGTCGTTGCGTACTTCAAAAGTTTCTCGGGTCTGGCCGGCGCGCTGGCCCTGGCGCTGATCGTCATTCCTGTCGTGATCCGCACGACCGAAAACATGTTGCAACTCGTGCCACCGGGTCTACGTGAAGCAGCCTATGCATTGGGCGCGCCGAAGTGGAAAGTGATCATCAGCATCACGCTGCGTGCGGCGCGCGCCGGTGTGGTCACGGGCGTGTTGCTGGCCGTGGCACGCATTGCCGGCGAGACAGCGCCTCTTCTCTTTACCGCGCTCAACAACCAGTTCTGGACCGCGGACATCACGCAACCGATGGCAAGCCTCCCGGTGACCATCTTCAAGTTCGCGATGAGTCCGTATGAAAACTGGCAACAGCTGGCTTGGGCCGGCGTGTTCCTCATCACCGCGGCGGTGTTGGCCCTCAATATTCTGGCGCGCGTGTTGACGCGCACCAAGCTCTGAAAGCGATCATGTCAGCTGTGTTGTCCCAACCCTTCGCGCAAGCTGCGCGTTCCAAGATCTCGGTCAAGGATCTGAACTTCTACTACGGCAAGTTCCACGCGCTCAAGGGCATCAACCTCGAGATTCCGGAGAACAAGGTGACGGCCTTCATCGGCCCATCCGGCTGCGGCAAGTCGACCTTGCTGCGCACCTTCAACCGCATGTTCGAGCTGTACCCGGAGCAACGCGCCGAAGGCACGATCTCGCTCGACGGCGAAGACCTGTTGGCGTCGAAGCAGGACGTGGCGCTGATCCGCGCGAAGATCGGCATGGTGTTTCAGAAGCCGACGCCGTTCCCGATGTCGATCTACGACAACGTCGCTTTCGGCGTGAAGCTTTTCGAGAGCTTGAGTTCCAGCGATATGGACGAGCGCGTCGAGTGGGCACTCAAGAAGGCCGCGCTCTGGACCGAAGTGCGCGACAAGCTCCAGCAAAGCGGCTCCGGTCTCTCGGGCGGCCAGCAGCAGCGGCTGTGCATCGCACGTGGCATCGCGATCAAGCCTGAAGTGTTGCTGCTCGACGAGCCGTGCTCTGCGCTCGACCCGATCTCTACCGCCAAGATCGAAGAGCTCATCGCCGAGCTCAAGAGCGAGTACACCGTGGTCATCGTGACGCACAACATGCAGCAGGCCGCGCGCTGCAGCGACTACACGGCTTACATGTACCTGGGCGACCTCATCGAGTTCGGCGCGACGGAACAGATGTTCTTCAAGCCGCAGCGCAAAGAGACCGAGGACTACATCACCGGCCGTTTCGGCTAAGGGGACAACAAGATGACCGAAAAGCATTTATCCAGCCAGTTTGATACCGAACTCAACGGCGTCTCGTCTCGCGTGATGGAGCTCGGCGGCATGGTCGAGGCCCAGATTCACCAGGCTGTCTATGCGCTCGCTGAGTTCGACCCTGAAGCGGCCGATCGCGTGATGGAAACCGAGCACCGAGTCAACGCGATGGAGATCGACATCGACCGTGAGCTGTCGTCGATCATCGCGCGGCGTCAGCCGACCGCACGCGATCTGCGCCTGCTGATCGCCATCTCCAAGACCACTGCCAACCTCGAGCGCGTGGGCGACGAGGCGAACAAGATCGCACGGATGGTCAAGTCGATCATCGAGAGCGGTGCGTCGCGCACGCTGCCATCGACCGAGATCCGTATTGCCGCCGACATGGCTTCCGGCCTGCTGCGCAAGGCGCTGGATGCGTTCGCCCGGCTTGACACGGCCGCGGCACTGTCCATCCTGAAAGAAGACGACCTGATCGACAAGGAGTTCGACGGCTTCGTGCGGAAGCTGGTGACTTACATGATGGAAGACCCGCGCACCATCTCGGCCAGCCTCGACCTGCTGTTTCTTGCCAAGGCGATCGAGCGTATCGGCGACCACGCCAAGAACATTGCGGAGTTCATCATCTACATCGTCAAGGGCGCCGATGTGCGGCACACTTCGATGGAAGCCATCGAGTCGGTCCTGCTTTGATCCTTGCAGAAAGATGAAGAAACCTCGCGTCCTTATCGTTGAAGACGAGTCGTCGATCGCCGAGCTGATCGCGGTCAATCTGCGGCACAACGGGTTTGACCCGATCTGGTCGGAAGACGGCGTATCGGCGCAGCGCGAGATCGATACGCTGGCGCCCGATTTGATCCTGCTCGACTGGATGCTTCCGGGCCAGAGCGGCTTGCAGCTCGCGCGGCAATGGCGCAAAGACCCCAACACCAAGGCGATCCCGATCCTGATGTTGACGGCGCGTGGCGACGAGCCCGACAAGGTGGCCGGGCTCGACGCCGGTGCTGACGACTACATCACCAAGCCGTTTTCGACGCAGGAGCTGCTGGCGCGCATCCGTGCCGTGCTGCGTCGCCGCACGCCCGAAGCGCCGGCCGAGCGCATTGAGATCGGCGAGCTGGTGCTCGACACCGCGACGCATCGCGTGACCTGGCAGGGCGGGGCGCTCAAGGTCGGTCCGACCGAGTTCAAGCTGCTGGGCTACCTGATGCAAAACGCGGAGCGCGTGCACAGCCGCTCGCAGTTGCTCGACAAAGTGTGGGGTGATCACGTCTACATCGAAGAGCGCACGGTCGACGTGCATGTGAAGCGACTGCGCGAGTCGCTCGGCGGTGCCGCGCCGATGGTCGAGACGGTGCGCGGTGCAGGCTATCGCCTGACTGCCCAAGCGACTGTTTGAACGCCCCGGCTGGCCGGCGGCCTGCTGGGCAGGCGCGGGGATAATCGCCCGCGATGCCTTTTCGAATTGCCACGTTTTTCATAGCCTCCCTTGCCGGCGCCGCGTGCGCTGCTGTGCTGACGGGATGGCACTTCGTATGGCTCGGTGCGTGGATCGGCGCATTGCTCTGGTTGCTGCTCGACGCATGGCGCGCGCAGCGATTGCTGAAAGTGCTGCGGTCCGACGTCTCGGCCTTGCCTTCGCGCGGAGCGGGGATATGGGGCGAGTTGTCGGAGCGCATTCGCAAGCTGCTGCGCGAACGCGATCAGCAGATCCGACAATCCGAAGACCGGTTGCAGGAGTTCCTTGCGGCCATTCAGGCTTCGCCCAACGGCGTGGTGCTGCTCGATGAGCAGGGCCGCATCGAGTGGTGCAACCAGACGGCCGCGGCGCAGTTCGGCATCGACGCCGAGCGTGACCTGCTGCAGCACCTGGGCAACCTGGTGCGCGACCCGGCCTTCATCGCTTACCTTGCTTCGTGGAACTACAGCCGCGATGTGGTCATCGACGCGCCTGCCGCCCGCTCGAGCGGGCAACGCAGCCACGCAGTGCGGCTGTCGGTGCAGGTGCATCCATACGCCGGCAACCGACGCATGCTGCTGACGCGCGACATTACTTCACTGGAACAGGCCGAAGCCATGCGGCGCGATTTTGTCGCCAATGTCTCGCACGAGATTCGTACGCCGCTCACGGTGCTGGCTGGATTCGTGGAGACGCTGCAGAACCTGCCGCTCGATGCGGAAGAGCGGTCACGTTATCTGGCGTTGATGGCGCAGCAGTCGACCCGCATGGAAACGCTGGTCAATGATTTGCTCACTCTGTCTCGGCTCGAGGGCAGTCCGGCGCCTGCGGCGACACAGTGGACGCGTGCGCGAGCACTGTTGGCACACAGTGAAGACGAGGCACGGGGCTTGTCGAGCCGGCTGGCACCGCTGGGGCATCGGCTCACTTTTTCGCTGGACGACGACTCGGAGATATCGGGCGCACCGGTCGAACTCCAAAGCGCCATGTCGAACTTGGTGAGCAACGCGGTGCGCTACACACCGGGCGGTGGCGAGGTGGTTGTGACATGGAAGCTGCTTCCTGATGGACGCGGCGAGTACGCCGTGCGCGACAGCGGTCCCGGCATTGCCGCGGAGCACATCCCGCGGCTGACGGAGCGCTTCTACCGTGTCGATCGCAGCCGGTCTCGCGAGACTGGCGGGACGGGGCTGGGCCTGGCGATCGTCAAGCACGTCGCGCAGCGACATGGTGCCGAGCTGCGCATCGAAAGTACGTTGGGGCAGGGCTCGCGTTTTGCGCTGGTGTTTCCGGCCAAGCGCGTGCGCGAGGCGCGTGTGACGTCAATCTGATCGGAGATCCGATCGCCCAGGGCGCAAGCTTTTGCCCATGGTCTGCCAGAGCAAGACGACGAAGAGCAAAGCCGTAACCCACAACGCCGCCGCGCTCGTCAGCCAGAACGTGAGTGGCGACGGCATCGCGGCGAAGGGCCCGAAGCCATGGAAGGCCAGCCAGTAGCTGCCTCCCAGTCCGGCACCCCACAGCAGCGCGCAATAGATGGCCAGTGGCGCGACGGCCACGCCGTAGCATCGCAGCACGAAGACACACATCGTCTGTACGGAATCGGCCAGGTGATAGGCGGCAGTCGCTAGCAGCAACACGGCCGCCATCTGAACCACCGCCGGGTTCTGCGAGTACACGGCGGGCAACTGCCAGCGCAGCGCCACCATGAGGCCGGCCACCACCAGCGAGCACAGCAGCGCCATGCCGAGCCCGGTGAGGCACGCGTGCCGTGCCTTGACCGGATCGTCGGCGCCCAACCAGTAGCTCACGCGCGAACTCGTCGCCAGACCAAGCGACAACGGCACCATGTACGCCACGGCCGTGAGATTGGAGGCGATCTGGTGCGCCGCCGACGAGACGGTGCCGAGCCGCGCGATGAACAGCGCCAGCAGTGTGAAGGACGTGACTTCGACCAGCACCGCCAGACCGCCGGGCACGCCCAGTCGCGCGAACTGCCGGAGCTGGCGCCAATCCGGTGGCTCGATGCGTTGCCAGAACCGATAGGCACGGTAGTACGCGGCGTTGCGCATCAACCAGAGCGCCAGTCCGAGCATCGTGTAGTTGACGACCAGCGTGGCCCACGCCGCGCCTGCAAGGCCCATCGCGGGCAGGCCCGCGCCGCCGAAAGTGAACCAGATCGACAGCGGCAACTTCATACACAGCGAGCCGAGCTGCAGCCAGGTCACGAGGCGCGGTCGACCGAGACTCTGGTTGAGCGTGCTGAACACGCGAAACAGCAGCGCAGGCGGGAGCGCCCAGGCCAGCACCGCGAGGTACGTTTCCACAGTGGCCTGCATCGTCGGCGGAACCTCGGTCCAGCGCAGCAACGGGCCGGGCGCCATCAACACCGCCATGCCCAGGACGATGGCGACGAGGCAAACGTAGAGCGACTGCCGTACCGAGCGGCCAACCTCGTCGGCGCGGTTGGCGCCATGCAACTGGGCCCATATCGGCAGCAGCGCCTGCAAACCGCCGATCAACGACACGTAGACGCTAATGAAGATGGCGGCACCGACGGAGAGCGCAGCCAGTGCGCCTTCTGCATAGCGGCCTGCGACGATGGTGTCGATGACCCCGAAGGCCATCACGGCCAGCTGGCCGACCAGCACCGTACCGGCGTGCGCAGCGATCACCCGCCGTTCGTTGCTGATGCTGCTCACGTCAGGGTGTGATGCGCTGGAACAGCAGCAAGTCGTCTGCTGCGCTGGTCGGGCGCCGCAAGGTGCCGCTGAGGCGCCATTGGTCCATGCTGACGATGTTGTGCAGCGTCGCGATAGCTTCAGGACTGATGAGCAGCCATGGGCAGGCCTCGCCGCCCACCAGCGGAGACAACTCGAACTGCCCGTGGTAGCGCAGCGCCGCGATGTGTTGCCTGCTCAACGCGAGCTCCGAAATGCATGCTGGCCGGCCGACGCGTTCTGCGATCGCATTCACCTGTGGCACGTAGCTGCGCGCGTAGTCGAGCAGCGGCAGCCACAGCGTCATGAGCAGCATCCAGCACAGGGCCGCGCCGCCCGCCGGCAGCACCAGTGTTTTCCACAGGGCGGCCCGATGGCGTCCGGTACGCCACCGCACCAGCCAGCACCACGCCACGGTCGCCAGCACCGCGAAGACGAAAGCCGCCGGCGAAAAAGAAGGGACGAAGCCCGGCGCCAGACGCGCGACGTTAGCTGCCGGCTTGGCAGGCACGCCGGTTTGTATCGCGATCCAGATGACCCAGATGATCAGCGCGGAGCCACTGAAGAAGAGCAGCGTGAACCAGTCGATGATGGCTGCGGCACTGCGCCGGAAGGTGGGCAATGCGAATGCCGCCAACGTCGCGAATGCGGGCAGCCCGAGCAGCAAGGCGCGCTCCGAAAAATCGGTGGTCACAGTCGCGGCCAGTGGCACCAGCATGAACAGGAGCGGAATCGCGACGTGTCGCGCGTTGAGCTGACGACGCCACCGCCACAGCGTCCACAAGGCGAGCGGCCAGGCCGGCCAGGTGAACCAGATGACGAGCTTGGCCAGACTGCGAATGTCGCCGAGGGTCGACGAGCCGGAGCGATGGCCGGGCAGGGCGATATGCCAATGCGCGAGATGCAGCCGTGCGGCGAGCAAGACTGCCAGCAACGTGATGCCCGCGATGACCCAGGCTGCAGCGGCCGAATAGCCAGTGCCTTCTGCCGCGTCATCCGCTTGACGAAACGCATCGCGGCGTCGCTCGGTGAATACCAGAGCCGATGAACCCACGCCGAGGAGCAGCGCGATCGTCGGTGCACCGCTCAGTGCCATGCCAACGGCACCGACCACCAGCGCGATCACCGCGCCGATGCGGCGAAAGGGAAGCGCCGCCACGCCATAGAACATGTGCGACACGAAGAAAAGCTGCGCCAGTGCCGGCGTCGTTTCGTGGCCGAGCTGCGCCAGGCCGAGGCACGCCAGCAGCGCCAGTAGCGCGGCATCGGCCATCGCGCGGGCGTAGTCGACCGGACGCGCCTCGCCTCCGAAGGCAAACGCCACGGGCTGCGCGCGCGGTGTGCGGGCAAGGTAGTAAACCGCGTACCAAGTGGCGGTGAAAGCGCCCCACAGCAGCAGGGCGAAAGCGATGCGCACCGCCAGATCGGGGTTGAGCCATGCCGGTGCGATCTTGATCGCCAGCGCACCGATCCAGTAAGGCAGGAGCGCAGGTGTTTCGGGCTTGAGGCCAAGCAGGGAGGGATCGAACCAGCGGGCGATACCCCCGGTTGCCCGCGCAAGTTCAGCCATGTAGCCGAAGGAGACGATGTCTGCGGTTTTCCAGGGACCGCGGCCGAGCAGGCCGGGCATCAGGTACGCCGCGCACAGCAACAGCAGCGCGATGCGCGGTAAGCGGCGCACGGCGTTCTGCGCAACGATCGCGGGCGTCGGTTGGTTCACTGAGAGCAGAGGATACGCAAGCTGGTCGAGCTTTGAAGAAGCAGTTGGTGGAGCGGCCAAGAAAAAGGGCAGCGCGGTAAACCGGGCTGCCCTCGTCTGGAAGCGCCTGCCTTACTTGGCGGCAGCGCCGGTCGTCTTGCCGAAACGGTTGCGGAACCGTTCGACGCGACCACCCATGTTGTCGACAGACTTTTGCGTGCCCGTGTAGAACGGATGCGATTCGCTGGAAGTGTCGAGCTTGAACAGCGGCAATTCGCGGCCGTCGTCGGTCTTGCCCATTTCCTTGGTGTTCGCGCACGAACGGGTCACGAACTTGAAGCCGTTCGACAAGTCGACGAACAGGACTTCCCGGTAGTTCGGGTGAATGCCTTCTTTCATGGTCTTTTCCTTTGGGTCGATGCGAGAGCCACTAGATGTCGGCACGGCGCCAAACTGCACTTTTCGCGTAGCCCACGATTATCGCATACTGCCCTGTTATCGAGTAACAGACCTCATCCGTATGATTTTGAAACCACTGCGTGTTGGCCTCGTCGGCTACGGCTTTGCCGGCCAGACCTTTCATGCCCCCGTGCTGTCGGCCGTGCCCGGGATGGAACTTGCCGCGGTAGCGAGTTCCCAAGGCGACAAGGTGGCAGCGGAGTGGCCGGGCGCAGCGGTCGTCGCGGATGTGGGAGCCTTGGTGGCGGGGCAAGACGTCGACCTCGTCGTTGTCGCCACACCCAATGCACAGCACTTTCCGGTCGCCAAAGCGGCGCTCGAAGCTGGCAAGCATGTGGTCGTCGACAAGCCGTTCACGCTGGACGCGTCCGAAGCGCGCGAGCTTGCCGCTCTTGCACAGCGCCGGGGTGTGCTCCTATCGGTCTATCAAAATCGGCGTTTCGATGCCGATTTTTTGACGCTACGCGATCTGCTCGCCAGTGGCGACGTCGGGCGGCCGGTGTACTTCGAATCGCACTTCGATCGCTTCCGGCCGGAGGTGCGTGATCGCTGGCGCGAACGGGCCGTGCCAGGCGCCGGTCTTTGGGTCGATCTGGGCGCGCATCTTCTGGATCAGGCGTTGCAGTTGTTCGGCAAGCCCGACACCTTGCAACTAGACAGCGCAGTGTTGCGCGAGGGCGCCGTGGTCGAGGATTACTTTCATGCCGTGCTGCGCTATGAACGGGGTCCGCATGCGCCGTTGCGTGTCGTGCTGCATGCGACCACGCTCGCTGCCCACGCTTCGCCGCGCTACCTGATGCATGGCACACGCGGCAGTTACGTCAAGTACGGCGTCGACTCACAAGAAGACGCACTGCGCGCAGGGCTGCGACCCGGCGGTGACGACTGGGGCATCGATCCGCTGCTCGGCGAGTTGACGCTGATGGCTGCGGGCAGTTGGGTGCAGACCAAGGCGCAGCCGAATCGGCGCGGCAACTACGTCGACTATTACGCTGCGGTGCGCGACGCGATCCTCGGCGAAGGCCCGAATCCGGTGCCGCCTGCCGAAGCAGTCGCGCTGATGGAGTTGCTCGACCTGGGCCGGCAAAGCGCAGTGGACGGCAGGGCGCTGCGGCCATAAAAAACGCCCGCTAAGCGGGCGTCTTCGAAGGCGAGGGCGTATAAGCGGATCAGCCGCCTCGACGCATCATGTCGAAAAACTCGACATTGGACTTCGTCGCCTTCATGTTCTTCAACATGAGCTCCATCGACTCGATTTCGTCCATGTTGTACATGAGCTGGCGCAATATGCGCGTCTTCTGAAGGATCTCGGGAGCGAGCAGCAGTTCTTCGCGTCGCGTACCGCTGCGGTTCAGCTGAATCGACGGGAACACACGCTTTTCATACAGACGGCGGTCGAGATGGATTTCGGAGTTGCCGGTGCCCTTGAACTCTTCGAAAATCACTTCGTCCATGCGGCTGCCGGTGTCGATCAGCGCAGTGCCGATGATCGTCAGCGACCCGCCTTCTTCGACGTTTCGCGCTGCGCCGAGGAAGCGCTTGGGCCGTTGCAGTGCGTTGGAATCGACACCGCCGGTGAGCACCTTGCCCGACGACGGCACGACGTTGTTGTAGGCACGTGCCAGACGCGTGATGGAGTCCAGCAGGATCACTACATCCTTCTTGAGTTCGACCAGGCGCTTGGCGCGCTCGATCACCATTTCGGCGACGTGCACGTGGCGCGCAGCCGGTTCGTCGAAGGTCGACGCAATGACTTCGCCCTTCACCGTGCGCTGCATTTCGGTCACTTCTTCAGGGCGCTCGTCGATGAGCAGCACCATCATGTGAACGTCCGGGTAGTTGGCGCTGATCGCGTGCGCGATGTGCTGCATCATCACCGTCTTGCCGCTCTTGGGCGGGGCCACGAGCAACGCACGCTGTCCGCGGCCGATGGGCGCGATGATGTCGATGATGCGGCCGGTGATGTTCTCTTCGCCCTTGACGCCGTCTCGCTCGAGCTTCATCTGTTCCTTGGGGAACAGCGGCGTCAAGTTCTCGAACATGACCTTGTGCTTGTTTTGCTCCGGCGGGCCGTCGTTGACCTTGTCGAGCTTGGTCAGCGCGAAGTAACGCTCGCCGTCTTTGGGCGTACGCACTTCGCCTTCGATCATGTCGCCGGTGTGCAGGTTGAAGCGCCGCACCTGGCTCGGGCTGATGTAGATGTCGTCGGTGCTGGCGGTGAAGCTGGTGTCCGGGCTTCGCAAGAAGCCGAACCCGTCGGGCAGGATTTCGAGGACGCCGTCGGCAAAAACCTGTTCGCCGGCCTTCGCGCGCTTCTTGATGATCGCGAACATCAGCTCCTGCTTGCGCATGCGGCCGACATTTTCGATCTCAAGGGCTTCGGCCTGCTTGAGGACTTCAGACACGTGGAGTGCCTTGAGTTCGTTTAAGTGCATGGAATGACCCCTCGCGGGGAAATCTGACTGGAAAACTAAGAGGGGGGGGTTTGATGTGAAGCTAGAGGCGCATCACAAACCGGGGAAACTTCAACCTGCGAACCGGGCGCCGTGGCGAACCGATCACTTGCTGACGATTATGCAGCAAATTAAGCGGGCAGCGCCTTGCGCGCCACCCGCGTCGAAAATCACGCCAGTTGCTGATCGATGAAAGCGGTCAATTGAGCTTTGCTCATGGCGCCGACTTTGGTCGCAGCGAGTTGGCCGTCTTTGAACAGCATCAGCGTCGGAATGCCACGAATACCGAACTTGGCGGGGATGTCGCGGTTCTCGTCCACATTCATCTTTGCGATCTGCAGCTTGCCTTCATAGGTTGCGGACACCTCGTCCAGAATGGGCGCGATCATCTTGCACGGACCGCACCATTCCGCCCAGTAGTCCACCAGCACAGGTTTGCCCGACTTGAGCACGTCGGCTTCGAACGAAGAATCGGAGATATGTTTGATGAGGTCGCTGGCCATGTGGTTTCCTTGTGCGCAGAGAGAGTTTTGGTACAGCTAAAGTGAGGTTTATTGTGACAGAAACCAAGTAGCGGCGCGCCGCGCACCGAGGCTATGGCAACGATAGCCAAAGCTTGCCGAAACCGCCTCAAGTCGTTTCAAAACTCCAGTGAATTCCCGATACAAAAACATGACCGACGTCCATCCGATTCGGGCTTTGTGGTGCAACGCCTCCAACGGTGTCATCGCTCGCATATCGCACCATCTGGCGAGCCGGCGAGTGCATGCGGCGCGCACGGTCGTGCTCGTGCCCTATGCGCAGCTCATGGGGGTCGCGCGAGATATGTGGGCGGAGGTTGCGGGTGCCGGATTCGCGCCACGCTTCGAGACCACCCGCAACTGGGCGAGCGACACCGGTGGCTTCTTGCCGACAGGCTACGACATCGCGTTCGACATGGCGCGCGATCTTGTCACGGCGCAATCGTTGTTGATGCAAGCTGGCTTCGGCAACGAGCGCCTTGCGCTCTCAGGCCGCGTCGTCGAACTCGCGATGCAGTTGGCACCGCTGGCTGCGGCCGAGTTGCCGCAAGACCGCGCTGTGTGGTCGCAACGTGTCGATCGTGTTGCCGATGCAGGTCACGAGTCCGAATGGTTCAAGATAGAAGGCGCGCTGATTCGCATCGCTATCGTCTGGGCGGCCACGTCGGCCTACGCAACCGATGTGCTGTTCAGCGATGCGGCACGCAAGCAGGTCGATGCGCTCATCGTTCTCGACGGTTATCAGACCGATCCGTTGACTCAGAAGCTCGTCGCACTATGGGGCGACAGTGCTGTCCACATGTCACTGAAAAACGCTCCGTTATCCGATGCGCAAGCAGAGGCGCCACCCGCAGCGGCGTTGCACGTCGCGCTCGACCCCGAAGACGAAGCAGCACTGGCCACCGCCTGCGTGTTGCGTCATCTGGCGGAAGGCCGCGCGCCCGTCGCATTGATCGCCACCGACCGCGCCTTGACGCGCCGTATCGGCGCCCAACTCGCTGCTCAGGGTGTGACGACGCACGATGAAACCGGGTGGAAACTTTCCACCACGCGCGCTGCTGCGACGCTGATGAGCGCGCTGCGTGCTTGTGCGCATGACGCGACGAGCGATCAAGTGCTCGACTGGCTCAAGAGCGCGGCCGACACGAGCGCGGAGTCGCCCGCAGACTCATCGATGCTGCAACTGCTGGAGGCCAGGATGCGACGTGAGGGCCAGCGCGACTGGCTCGCTTGGTGTGCCCATCTGGCGCGCAGGGAACGCGAGCAGGATCTCGCTCTACTCACTTTCACCGAAGCCATCGAGGCGCGTCGCGCGCCGATGGCACGCGCCCGTCCGCTGGGCGACTGGCTCCGCAGCCTGTGTGAACTGTTGAGAGCAGCAGGGCAATGGGACGCGCTCGCCGTCGACATCGCCGGGGCGAAGGTGATCACTGCTTTGTGGCTCGATGACGGAGGAAGCGACGGTGGCGAATTCGATGGCGCGCGGCACACGCTTGCCGAGTTCACCGCGTGGGCACGCGACGTTCTCGAAGATGGCAGCTTCAAGCCAGCGACCGGTGGGCATGCGCCTGAGGTCGTCGTACTGCCGCTGCATCAACTGCTGGGCCGTGCCTTCGGCGCCATCGTGATGCCGGGCTGCGACGATAGGCGCCTTCCCGCATCACCCGAACCACCGGGCAACTGGACCAAAGCACAGCGCGCCGAACTCGGCTTGCCTTCACGCGAAGCACTCGAAGCGGCGCAACGTGCCGCATGGGTAGCTGCCCTTCGCAATCCGTCGTGCGAACTGTTGTGGCGCCAGTCGGATGCCAGCGGGGAGCCAGTGCGGCCCAGTCCGCTGGTGCAGGCCTTGCAGTTAGATCACGCTGCAAGTGTGGCAACCGATCCGCGCACTGTGCGTGAAGTGCCGTTGAACCCGACGCTGCGTCCGATGCCCACCGGCGAGCGGTTGCCCATCGAAAACATCTCGACCAGCGTGTACGAAGACCTTCGCCGCTGCCCTTACCGCTTCTTTGCCATGCGGCACCTCGGCTTGCGCAGCGCCGACGAGCTCGATGCTGAAGTCGACAAGCGCGACTTCGGCAACTGGCTGCATGCGGTGCTCGGGCACTTCCATGAAGCGCTGCAGAAAGCGCCGACAAGCGATCTCGCTTTGCGAAAGTCGATGCTCGCGTCGGCCCAGCACGGGGCCACGCAGGAATTCGGCCTGTCGGAAGCGGAGTTCCTGCCCTTTGCCGCGGCATGGCCCGCCGTGCGTGATGGCTACCTGTCCTGGCTCACGAAGCACGAGGCCGACGGCACCGTCTTCGTCGAGGCCGAGCCTTGGAAGGAGCAGCGCCTGGGCAACCTCAAATTGGTCGGCCGCCTCGACCGAATCGATCGTTCGCCCGACGGCCGAGCCTTTGTCATCGACTACAAAACCGAGTCGGCCGCCAAGACCAAAGATCGAATCAAAGATCCGACCGAAGACACGCAACTCGCCTTCTACGCCGCACTGGTTGCCGACGACACATTGCGCGCGGCCTACGTCAACGTCGGCGAAAAGTCGTCGGGTACGCAGACTGTCGAGCAAGACGAAGTGGTCGACGCGCGCGATGCACTGGTGGCAGGGCTCATCCACGATTTCGAACGGATTGCCGAGGGCGCAGCGTTGCCTGCGCTCGGCGAAGGTGCGGTCTGCGATCACTGTTCGGCGCGCGGCCTCTGCCGCAAAGACTTCTGGGAGCTCGCGGCATGAGCGCGCCTGCGTACGGACGCAACGGCAAGCCCGTCACCCGCGAAGCCTTCTACGCGGTTGCCTGCGACCCGCGCCGCTCGGTCGCGGTCGAGGCATGCGCCGGTGCCGGCAAGACCTGGATGCTGGTGTCGCGCATCGTGCGTGCCTTGCTGGAGCAGGGCGATGGCGCGTGCGAAGCGCACGAGATCCTGGCCATCACTTTCACCAAAAAGGCGGCTGGAGAAATGCGCGAGCGGCTCGATCAGTGGCTCGAAGATTTCGCGCAGCGCACGCCTGACGAACTGGTGGGCGAACTGATCGTGCGCGGCGTCGAACCAGCCGAAGCTGCGGAGGCTGCGCCGCGCTTGCAAAGCCTCTACCGCCGATTGCTGGACGGCGGTCGACCGGTGCAATTCAGGACCTTCCACGCATGGTTTGCGGGCCTGTTGCGCAACGCGCCGCTGGCTGTGCTGCGCGACCTGAAGCTGCCTGCCAACTACGAGTTGCTCGAAGACGATGCAGAGGCGCGCGCGCACACCTGGCGGCCCTTCTTCGAAGCGTTGACCGAAGACAAAGACGCGCTCGCCGACTACTACGCGGTCGTCGCAACCCATGGCCGTTCGCAGGCCACGAAGGCGTTGGGCGAAGCGTTGACGCGGCGCGTGGAGTTCGCGCTGGCCGATGCTGAATCTTCGGTGCAGCACTTCGGCACGCTGTACCCGGCGCTGGCCGGCTTCGATTCGCCGACACATGGCTTGCGCGGCGACTTCGTTCGACAGCAGTGGTTGGCCCGCGCTGCCACGTTGGGCCGTGAAGCCAACAAGACTCCGCAGAAGGCCGCGGAAGTCATCGTCGATGTGTTCGGCTCAAGCCCACTTGAAGACGAAGCATTGCCAGGCGTACTGACACGCTTGCGCAAAGCATTCTTCGTCGCGACCGAAGACCGCCTCAACAAGAACTTGCAGAAATACGCGGCTGCGCAAGAGGCCGAAGCCGATCTTCAGTTGCTGTGCGCCGCCGAGGCGCAACACGCCGCGTGGCTGTACCAACAGCGCATGACGCGGCTCACCCGCGTGCTACTGGCCTCCTTTGCCGCGGTCAAGCGCGCGCATGGCTGGGTCGACATGAACGACGTCGAGCAGGCCGCGCAGATGCTGCTCGGCGAGTCGGCCTTGTCGGGCTGGGTGCAGGAGCGTCTCGACGCACGCATCGCGCATTTGCTGATCGATGAATTCCAGGACACCAACCCGCTGCAGTGGCACGCGCTCTACAGCTGGCTGAGCGCTTATGGCGGCGCGGTGGGCCGTGCGCCGCGCGTCTTTATCGTCGGCGATCCGAAGCAGAGCATCTATCGCTTTCGCCGCGCCGAGCCGCAAGTCTTTATCGCTGCCAAAGCATTCGTCGTCGACGTGCTGGACGGCGATCGGCTCGATTGCGATCACACGCATCGCAATGCACATGCGGTGGTCGGCCTCGTCAACCAGGCGATGGGCGCGGCGCAGGAGGCCGGTGAGTTCGATGGCTACCGCGCGCACACGACCGAGCGCCGCGACGATGGCGAAGTGCTCAAGCTGCCGCCGATCGGGCGCGATACGGTGAACGGTGCGGCCGCTGCAGCACCGGCCGACGACGGCATGCTGCATTGGCGCGACAGTCTCACGACCCCGCGGGTGCTGCCCGAAGAGCAACTTCTGCAAAAGGAGTGCGAGCAGGCCGCGCGCTGGATAGCGCAGCGCATCGCCGATGGCACGCCGCCGAAGCAAATCATGGTGCTGGCCCGTCGCCGCAGCCGGCTGGCTGCCATGCAGGATGCCCTGCGCGAGTTGCACATCCCGACGCAGCAGCCCGAGAAGAATGAACTGCACGATGCGCCCGAGGTGCAAGACATCGTCGCGCTGGTCGATGTGCTGGTTTCGCCGGCGCACGATCTTTCGTTGGCGCGCGCGCTCAGGTCGCCGCTGTTTGGCATCGGCGACGACGACCTGGTTCAACTGGCACTGCGGCAGCGCGCGCAGCCCGGTATGGCGTGGTTGGCGCTGCTCATGGGCGATGACTTGCCTGCTGCGCTCGCACCACTCGGCGAGCGGCTGCAGCGCTGGCAGACTTTGCTGGCGACACTGCCGCCGCACGACGCGCTCGATGCGATCTATCACGACGGCGATGTGCTGGCCCGTTTCGGTGCCGCGGCACCGGCAGCGTTGCGCCAGACGGTGCTCGCCAATCTGCGCGGGCTGCTCGCAGCATCGCTTGAAATCGATGGCGCCCGGTTTGCCACGCCTTACGGATTGGTGCGTGCGCTGCGTGCCGGGGGCGTGCGTGCACCGGCTGTGACAGCGCCCGATGCGGTGCGGCTGCTGACCGTCCACGGCGCGAAGGGCCTCGAAGCCGACAACGTTGTCCTGCTCGACTGCGACGCCGCAGCGCCACGCTCGCAAACGATGGGCGTGCTGGTCGAGTGGAAAGGCGGCGACAGCAAGCCGACGCGCTTCGTTTTCATGGCCAGTGAGAAGTCGCCGCCGGCCTGCGCGACACCGTTGCTCGAAGAAGAGCAACGCGCACGGCATCGTGAAGAGCTGAATGGGCTCTATGTGGCGACCACGCGAGCCCGCGAACGCCTCGTGCTGTCGGCCGTCGAGCCGGCACGACAGAACGAAGGCAGCTGGTGGGTGCGCCTCGAACGCGGGTGCACGCCGATCGAGGTAGATGAGCCGCTGGCGATGCCGATGGCCGCTGTCGGTACGGTGGGCAGCTTCACGCTCAAAGAGTCTCCGATTGAACACAAGGTTCAGGCGAATGCGGCCGTCGCCACAGTCAAACGGGCTGCCGCTGTCGATGTGCGCGCCGCAGCGTTCGGCGAGGCGATGCATCGGCTGCTCGAGTGGGCCGTGCCCGGCGAGCCGCTGCCCGCTGCCCACGTGAGAGCGGCAGCGCGCGAATTCATGCTCGACGCCGCGCAGGCACGTGACGCGGCCTCGTTCGCGCAACGCATCCGTGCTGGTTCGGGTGCGTGGGCATGGGACGAGCGCATGATCGACTGGCACGGCAACGAGGTCACTCTGGTCCATGAAGGCGAGCAATTGCGCATCGACCGACTGGTGCGCCATCGAGAAACCGGTGCCTGGTGGGTGCTCGACTACAAGTCCACGGCGCACCCCGAACGCGATGCCTCGCTCATCGCGCAGATGCAGCGCTACCGCGTTGCCGTGCAAAACGCCAACCCCGGTGTCACGGTACGCGCCGCGTTCCTCACCGGGCAGGGCGAACTGGTATCCCTTGAATGAGTGTTGAAAAAAATGTTGTCGTCATCGGTGGCGGCCCTGCAGGCTTGATGGCCGCCGAGGTATTGAGTGCAGCCGGTGCCAAAGTGCAGCTGTACGACGCGATGCCCTCGGTCGGGCGCAAGTTTCTGTTGGCGGGAAAGGGCGGCTTGAACCTGACCCACTCCGAGCCTTTCAACATTTTCGCGAGCCGCTTCGGTGATCGCCGCGCGGCGCTCCAACCGATGCTCGATGCGTTCGGGCCCGAACAGTTGCGCGCGTGGGCGCTCGGTCTCGGCGTCGAGACTTTCGTCGGCACGTCGGGCCGTGTGTTTCCGACGAGCATGAAAGCCGCACCGCTGTTGCGCGCATGGCTGCATCGGCTGCGCGCTGCGGGCGTGCAGTTTCATATGCGACATCGCTGGCTGGGCTGGGCCGGTGAAGAAAGCGGCTTGCTCCGCTTCGCAACGCCGGGCGGCGAAACCACCGTGCACGCGGCTGCCGTGGTTCTGGCACTCGGCGGTGCGAGCTGGTCGCGACTGGGCTCCGATGGCGCTTGGGCGCCGTGGCTGAAGGAACTTGGTGTCGATGTCGCGCCGCTGTTGCCATCCAATTGCGGCTTCGACATTGGCTGGAGCGAGTATTTTTCGACGCGGTTCGCGGGGCAGCCGTTCAAGTCGGTCGCGATCGAGTTCACGGATTCGCAAGGCCGACGCTTCGCCCGCAAAGGCGAATTCGTCGCGACTGCGACCGGCATCGAAGGCAGCCTGATCTATGCGGCTTCTGCGCTGCTGCGCGATGAAATCGCGAAGGAAGGGAGCGCAACGCTGACCCTGGATTTGCTTCCGGATCGCACGGCAGGCCAGGTGCTGGCTGCGGTAACGCATCCGCGTGGCGCGCGGTCGCTCAGCAGCCATCTGAAAAGCCGCCTCGGCCTGGACGGCATCAAGGCTGGCGTACTGCATGAAGTGATGACGCGTGAAGCGATGCAGGTGCCCGAACAACTGGCCGCGGCGATCAAGGCCGTGCCATTGCGGCTGGTCGCCACTCGGCCCATCGACGAGGCGATCAGCAGCGCTGGCGGTGTGCGCTTCGATGCACTCGACGAGCGGCTGATGGTCAAGGCACTGCCAGGCGTGTTTTGTGCTGGCGAGATGCTCGACTGGGAGGCGCCGACGGGCGGCTACCTCATGACCGCGGCGATGGCGAGTGGCGCTGCCGCGGCGCTGGGCGCGTTGGACAGTCACAACTAAAAGGAGCGCTCGAGTCGCTCGGGACTCGAGGCATTTATGAGGTTGACGAGCCTTACCCCCGGCACTGACTACGCAGTTAGGGCTGCTTGGTTCCCCACCTGACCCGGTTGGCCACTTCACCATGCGGGGAGGCCCGTCAGCCTTTATTGTAGGCCACAGATTTCACCGGACCCTCTGCAAGGTTTAGATGGCCGCATGGCGAGGGTAGCTCGGGAAGCGCGCACTGTGCCGCCCTAAAATAACGCGATGTCTTATCTCGTGCTCGCCCGCAAATACAGGCCCCGGACCTTCGAAGAAATGGTCGGCCAGGAGCATGTGGTGCAAGCGTTGGCCAATGCGCTGACGACACAGCGGTTGCATCACGCCTATCTGTTCACCGGCACCCGCGGCGTCGGCAAGACCACCGTTTCCCGCATCCTGGCCAAGTCGCTCAATTGCCAGGGGTCGGACGGGCAGGGCGGTATCACCGCGACGCCGTGCGGCGTGTGCCAGGCCTGCAAGGACATCGACGCCGGTCGCTTCGTCGACTACACCGAGCTCGATGCCGCGTCGAACCGTGGTGTCGACGAAGTCCAGTCGCTTCTCGAGCAGTCGGTCTACAAACCGGTGCAGGGCCGCTTCAAGGTCTTCATGATCGACGAAGTGCACATGCTGACCAACACCGCGTTCAACGCGATGCTGAAGACGCTCGAAGAACCGCCCGAATACCTCAAGTTCGTGCTTGCCACCACCGATCCGCAGAAAGTGCCGGTCACCGTGCTGTCGCGTTGTCTGCAGTTCAACCTGCGCCCGATGGCGCCCGAAACCATCCTGGAGCATCTGACCAGCGTGCTGCAAACCGAAGCGGTGCCGGCTGAAGTGCAGGCGTTGCGCTTGCTGGCCCGTGCCGCCCGTGGATCGATGCGCGATGCGCTGTCGCTCACCGATCAGGCGATCGCATTCGGCAACGGCGAGCTGCTCGAAAGCGGCGTGCGCACGATGCTGGGCAGTGTCGACCGCGGCCATGTGTTCAAGCTGATCGAGGCGCTCGCTACGGGCGATGGCAAGACGGTGGTCGACACTTCGGAAGCGCTGCGCCGCGACGGCATGTCGGCCGCGTCCACGCTGGAAGAAATGACCGCGGTGCTGCAAGGCATGGCTGTCGTTCAAGCCGTTCCGTCGCGCACCGCATCGACCGTAAACGATGCGACCGATCCGGATGCCGCCGAGACCGTGCGCCTCGCCGCGTTGATGCCGCCGGATGAAACGCAGTTGCTCTATAGCTTGTGCCTGCACGGTCGCGGCGAACTCGGGCTGGCGCCGGACGAATACGCGGCGCTCACGATGGTGCTGCTGCGCCTGCTGGCCTTCAAGCCTGCGGAAAAAAAAACTCTGAATGAAGCGTTGCCGGCAGAGCATGCAGCTTCGATCTCCAGTGTTGCGACCGTGGATGTTGTGGAGGCAACGCTAGCGGCAAGGCGGGCTCTCACATCGCTCCCGATACGGCAGATGACCGAGCGCCCGCCTGCGTCACCCCCCATATCCTCCCCCGCGCAGAACGCAATCGCGACGCCTCCCGGTCAACGGCTGGCCGTCGTCACTTCGCCCTCGCGAAGCGTGGAAGGACGAAGTCCCGCCGCGGCCTCCGGCGCGATGCAGGGCCATGGCAATGCCAATGGAAATGGCCATGGCCAGGAAAACGCCAACGTCGTCGCAGTGCCGATGCGTGTCCAGCCGCCACCGAGCCAGCGCGACACCCCGCGCGACGATGTCAATGCGTCGTCGCCACCCATTCCCTCCAGCGAAGACGGCGACTTCTGGCATGCCACGGTCACGCAGATGGTCGTTGCAGAAGCTGTGACCGCATTGACTCGCGAGCTCGCATTGCAATCGCAACTGGTCGCGCGCGACGTCGACCAGTGGCTGCTGCGCGTCGAGCGCGAATCGCTCAACCAGACATCGACCCGCGACAAGCTGCAAGCCGCACTGGCTGCTCTCGGCCACGGCGTTGCGATCTCCATCGAAATCGGCGTGGTGATCGACAGCCCCGCGCGCCGCAACAAACAGGTCGCGGAGGCGCGCCAGCGTGCCGCTGAAGAGGCGATCAACAGCGATCCGGATGTGCAGGCGCTGATGCGCGACTTCGACGCGAAAATCGTCCCCGGAACCTTGCGGCCGGCATAGCCACAATCCAATCCATTCAATCATTCCAACCACCAGGATCAAACGATGTTCAACAAAGGACAACTTGCCGGCCTCATGAAGCAGGCGCAGGCAATGCAGGACAACCTCAAGAAGGCACAAGACGAGCTCGCCACGATCGAGGTCGAAGGCGAGTCGGGCGCAGGCTTGGTCAAGGTGCTGATGACCTGCAAGCACGACGTGAAGCGCATCACCATCGACCCGAGCCTGCTGGCCGACGACAAGGACATGCTCGAAGACCTCGTGGCCGCTGCATTCAACGCCGCGGTGCGCAAGGCGGAAGAGACGAGCGAGCAGAAGATGGGCAAGCTCACCGCCGGCATGCCCGGCCTGCCGCCCGGCATGAAGCTGCCGTTTTGATGCACGTCATCGGTGGCTGATTCCAGCTCGCTCAACGCGCTGGTCGACGCGCTGCGCCGCCTGCCAGGCGTCGGCGTCAAGTCGGCTTCGCGCATGGCGTTCCATTTGCTACAGCACGACCGCGAGGGCACGCAGATGCTTGCGCGCGCCCTGCAGCAGGCGGCCACGCAAGTGCGGCACTGCGATCGTTGCAACACCTTCACCGAGGCTGACATCTGCAGCGTCTGTCTGGATGCGCGTCGCGATCCCACCAAGCTGTGCGTGGTCGAAACACCGGCCGACCAGGCTGCGCTGGAGCGCACGGGCGCTTTCCGTGGTTATTACTTCGTGCTGATGGGCAAGCTCAGTCCGCTCGATGGCATCGGCCCCAAAGACATCGGTTTGCAAAAGCTGTTCGATCGCGCGCTCGACGGTACGGTGAGCGAGGTGATTCTCGCGACCAACTTCACGGCAGAAGGCGAGGCCACAGCGCACGTCATCGGTGAGGCGTTGAAGCAACGCGGCCTGCGCGTGACGCGGCTGGCGCGCGGCGTGCCGGCAGGCAGCGAGCTGGAATACGTCGATCTCGGCACCATCGCGCATGCACTGGTCGACCGGCGCTAGAGCACGCACGACCTCGGCTTTTTGGCGAACGCGGCGATTCTCTTCGTCGGCCAGCAGAGAGCTTCTTGCTTACGTAAAAACCCGCACGGGATGTTCCCGATGCAGGAGATAAGGGCCGGCCCCAAGCTCACTGCATGCTCAATCGCCGTCTCTTCACTTCTGCAGGCGCGTTGGCCGCTGCGACCATCGCAGTGCCCCGACTGCACGCCCAACCCAAACTCGAAAAAACGAAGGTGTCGATTGCCGTCGGAGGCAAGGCTGCGTTCTATTACCTGCCGCTCACCATCTCCGAGCAGCTCGGCTACTTCAAGGCAGAGGGCCTCGAAGTTGAGATCTCCGACTTCGCGGGTGGCGCACGCGCGCTGCAGGCAGTCGTCGGCGGCTCTGCCGATGTCTGCTCCGGCGCCTTCGAGCACACCATCAACCTGCAGGCAAAGAACCAGGCTTTTCAGTGCTTCGTGCTGCAGGGCCGCGCGCCGCAAATTGCCGTCGGTGTGTCGACCAAGGCGATGCCCAACTACAAGACGCTGGCCGACCTGAAGGGCAAGAAGATCGGCGTCTCTGCGCCCGGCTCGTCGACCAATATGGTCGCAAACCTCGTGCTGTCGCGCGGCGGCCTGAGGGCGACCGACGTGAGCTACATCGGCGTCGGCGTCGCGGCTGGCGCGCTCACCGCGCTGCGCTCGGGCCAGATCGACGCGATCAGCAACACCGATCCGGTGATGACCATGCTCGAGCAAAAGGGCGACGTGAAAATCATCAGCGACACGCGCACCCTCAAGGGTACGCAAGACGTGTTCGGCGGGATGATGCCCGCGGCCTGTCTCTATGCATCGATGGAGTACATCCAAAAGAATCCGAACACCTGCCAGGCGCTTGCCAATGCGATCGTCCATGGCCTCAAGTGGCTGCAGACCGCAGGGCCGGGCGACATCATCAAGACCGTGCCGGAGGCCTATCTGCTGGGTGACCGCGCGCTGTATCTCGCGTCGTTCGACAAGGTTCGCGAATCGATCGCGATCGACGGCATCGTGCCAGCCGATGGACCCAAGACTGCGCTCGCCGCCATCGCCAGCTTCGACACCAGCGTCAAGGCCGACAAGATCGACATCGCCAAGCTGTACACGAACGAATTTGCCAAGCGCGCGAAGGACAGGTTCAAAGCCTGACTTTCGAGCGTCCAGCGACCCGGCTTCGGCCGGGTTTTTTCTTTGTCGGCACCGCGAACCACGATGCCAAAATCCCCGTCATGTCCGAATACGCTCTCGAACTTCTCGACATCTCCTGCACCTTCAGATCGAAGGACGATCCGGGCCAACGCTACACCGCGGTAGCCGACACCACGCTGCGCATCAAGGCCGGCGAATTCGTCTCCGTCGTCGGGCCGACCGGCTGCGGTAAATCGACACTGCTCAACGTCGGCGCCGGGTTGTTGACGCCTTCGTCAGGCGTCATCAAGGTGTTCGGCGAACCACTGGTCGGCATCAACAAGCGCGCCGGCTACATGTTCCAGAGCGAAGCGTTGATGCCCTGGCGCAGCACGCTCGACAACGTGATGGTCGGCCTGCAGTACCGCGGCGTGCCCGATGCAGAAGCCAAGTCGCAGGGCAATGCATGGCTTGCGCGCGTCGGTCTCTCGGGCTTCGGAGACCGCTATCCCCACCAGTTGTCCGGCGGCATGCGAAAGCGTGCTGCGCTGGCGCAAACGCTGGCGCTCGACCCCGACATCATCCTGATGGACGAACCTTTCAGCGCGCTCGACGTGCAGACGCGACAGCTGATGGAAAACGAGGTGCTCGCCCTGTGGGCGGCCAAGAAGAAGGCGGTGCTCTTTATCACGCACGACCTGGACGAAGCCATCGCGATGAGCGACCGTGTCGTGGTGCTGTCTGCCGGACCGGCCACACACCCGATCGGCGAGTTCAACATCGACCTGGCGCGGCCGCGTGACGTGGCCGAGGTGCGCACGCACCCGCGCTTCGTCGAGCTGCACACGCAGATATGGAACGTGCTGCGCGACGAGGTGCTCAAGGGCTACGCTCAACAGTTGAAAAAGGCGGCGTGATGACCTTGAAGCCGAACGAACGCAACGCGCGCTTCTGGCAGCTAGCCCTGCTGGTCATCATTCTCGTCGCGTGGCATGTGGCCTCGCGCAATCAGCAGTTCGCCTTCTTCCTCGGCGAACCGATTCAGGTGGCAGGGCGCATCTGGAGCTGGTTCATGCCGTTCAACGTGCCGGCGAACCCGCTCTTTCCCGATGGCCTGAAAGGCAACGCCGACATCTACCTGCACCTCGGCACCACGTTGATCGAAACCGTGCTGGCCTTCTTCATCGGCACTGCACTTGGCCTGGCGTGTGGACTGTGGCTCGCGCTGGCACCGACCGCCAGCCTCATCCTCGACCCTTACATCAAGGCCGCGAACTCGATGCCACGCGTGATCCTCGCACCGATCTTTTCGCTGTGGCTGGGCCTGGGGATCTGGAGCAAGGTCGCTCTGGCGGTCACGCTGGTGTTCTTCATCGTGTTCTTCAACGTGTACCAGGGTGTGCGCGAAGTGAGTCCGGTGATCCTGGCCAACGCCCGGATGCTGGGCGCCAACCAGCGGCAGTTGCTGCGCACCGTCTACCTGCCGAGCGCGACCAGCTGGGTGTTTTCCAGTTTGCACACCTCGGTGGGTCTGGCCTTCGTCGGCGCGGTGGTGGGCGAGTATCTAGGGTCGGCGCGTGGCGTCGGCTACTTGATCTTGCAGGCTGAAGGTACCTTCGATGTCAACACCGTGTTCGCCGGCATCGTCGTGCTCACTGCCTTCGCACTGGTGCTCGACGGCATCGTCGGTCTGGTGGAGAAGCGGCTGATGAAGTGGCAGCCCAGGAGCGGCGAGACCGAGAAGCTCTGAGATTCAGCGCTTCTTCCTGACCGGCTCGCCGCCGCGCTTCTCGCGCACCACGGTCTTGCTGCTCGCCGGAACCTTGTCGATCTTCGGCTTGCCGGAAGTGCCCTTGGCAACCGGCGCCGGCACGCGCTGGCTCACGGCCTGCACGCGCGACTGACCGCGTGGCGCGGATGTCGTTTGCGGAGCGCGCTGTGACTTCGCCGCGCGATCGTGACGTCCAGCATGAATCAACTGTGCGTTGCCGGTGCCGACGTGCGCTGCCCGTGCCGCCTGAATCGGCAAATACACGACCACCTGATAGCCGCGCGGAAACGCATGGTTGGGCTTGACGTCGTTCCAGTCAGCCACGTTGGTGGCGCTCAGACGGTAACGCTGCGCAATGCTCGCGACGCTGTCGTTGCGGCCAGCCTTGACGGTGGTTTTGCGGGTGACGATCTCCGGTTGAAAGCTCAGCTGGCCGGTGTCGGCAACGACGGCCGCCACGTCTTCGAGCACCTTGGCCGAGCGCGGCACGATCAACGTCGAGCCGGTCTTGATGAGCATGCGCGGCGGTATCGCGTTGATCGATCGAAGGTCGACTTCGCTCATGCCGGCGCGTTGGGCGGCGTCGGCCACCGTCATGGTCGTGGGCACGGTCCATGCGGTCCAGCTCGCATATTGACCTTGCGTGTAAGCCTCGAAGTTGCGCTGGAATACGGCCGCGTTATCCCAGGGCAAAAGGATCTGTGGCGTGCCGGCGGCCAGCAACACCGGCTTGTGCGCGGCCGGGTTCAGTGCGCGAAAGTCTTCGATGCGCGTGTCGGCCAGCTTGGCGGCGAGGTTCACGTCGAGATCTCGCGTGAGCGTCACCGACTGAAAGTACGGGTGGTTGGCAATCAGCGGCAGCTCGGTGTTGAAAGCCTGCGGATTGGCGACGATGTTCTTCACTGCCTGCAGCTTGGGCACGTACATGCGCGTCTCGGCTGGCATTTGCAGGTCGCTGTAGGTGGTCGGCAACCCCAGCTTCTGGTTCTTTGCGATGGCACGGCTGACGCTGCCTTCGCCCCAGTTATAGGCGGCGAGCGCCAGTTGCCAATCGCCGAACATGCCGTAGAGCTTTTGCAGGTAGTCGAGCGCGGCGCGGGTCGATGCCAGCACATCGCGCCGGTCGTCTCGAAACACGTTTTGCTTCAGGTCGTAGTCAGTGCCTGTCGCAGGCATGAACTGCCACATGCCGGCCGCGCGGGCGCTCGACACGGCTTGCGGGTTGAAGGCGCTTTCGATGAAGGGGAGCAGGGCGATCTCGGTCGGCATGTCGCGACGCTCGAGTTCTTCGACGACGTGAAAGATGTACTTGTTCGAGCGCTCGGTCATGCGCTGGATGTAGTCGGGCCGCGTGGCATACCACTGCTCGCGGTCGTGCACGGCCTCGTTGTCGAGATTCGGCATCTTGAAGCCGCGGCGAATGCGGTCCCACATGTCGGTCGGCGGCGCGAGCGGCATGACGTTCAGCGATGTGGCTTTGCCTGCTGTGATCGGTTGCAGCGGACCACCGGGATAGGTGGCTGCGGCGCCTCTGGTACCGCCGGAAGTCGAGCCGGTATCCGTGGAGGAAGAAGGCGATGTGGGCGTTGCGCAGCCCGCGAGCAGCAAGGCGCCTGCAACGCAGGCAGCAATGAGAAATTTCATCGGAAGTCGTTTTTCCATTGGCGCAGTGCGGCGAACACGTCGGCTTCGACCGCGTTGGCAGGAAGCTCGGCATGCGCGCGCACCGCTCGAAGGACAGTGGCTTCGCGGCTGCGAAGAAAGGGGTTGATCCGGCGCTCGATCGCGAGTTGCGAAGGCAGCGTCGGTTGCCCGAGTGCACGCAATGCTTCGCACTGCGCGTTGTACTGAGTCAGTTCGGTGTTCGCTGGTTCCACCGCCTGGGCAAAGCGGAGGTTAGCAAGTGTGTACTCGTGGCCGCAGCACACGCGTGTTGCGTCGGGCAAAGCGCTCAGCGCATCGAGCGAAGACAGCATCTGCGCCGGCGTGCCTTCGAACAGGCGACCACAGCCGCCAGAGAAGAGCGTGTCTCCGCAAAACAGCAGCGGCGCTGCCTCGTGGCCCGCAGATTCCTGTGCCGGCAGAAAAAAGGCAATGTGGCCCGCGGTGTGACCGGGGATGTCGATCACTTCGAATCTGAGACCGAGCGTTTCTGCGTGATCGCCTTGCTTCAGTGGTGTGAACGGCTCGGGAATGTTCTCGCGCGCAGGGCCGAAAACCCTGGCGCCGGTGGCAGCATGCAGCTCGGCCACGCCGCCAGTGTGATCGGCGTGATGGTGCGTGACTAAAATCGCGGCGAGTTGCAAGTTGTCGCGCTTCAGTGCGTCGAAAACCGGTTTGGCTTGGCCCGGATCCACCACGATCGCGTTGCGCCCGTCGTGCAGCATCCAGATGTAGTTGTCGGTAAAAGCGGGTAGCGGAACGAGGTTCATGAGCGGTCAAATTATAGATTTGCACAAGTGGTTCGAGACCCCTCCGGGCCGCTATCTGCTGGCGTGGGAGCAGGCGCAGTTCGACCACGCGGTAGCCGACATCTTCGGCTATCACGCTTTGCAGCTCGGCGTGCCCGAAATCGAAGGCCTTCGCACCAACCGCATGCCGCACCGCTGGCTGGCGGTGGCCGACCCTGCACAGGCCAATTTGCGCCCGCGCCTGCGTGGTTCGCTCATCACCGATTTTGCGGCGCTGCCCTTTTCGGCCAACAGCCTCGACTTGGTCGTGCTGCCGCACTCGCTGGAGCTCAGTGCAGATCCGCATGCAACTCTGCGCGAGGTCGAAAGGGTGCTGGTGCCCGAAGGCCGCGTGGTCATTTGTGGGCTGAATCCATCGAGCCTCTGGGGCATGCGGCAGCGGCGCGCTCACCTGTACCGGCACCTCGGCTTCGGCCAGTTGTTTTTGCCGGAGGCCGGTGAGTTCATCGGCTTCAGGCGCATGCGCGACTGGCTGCGACTGCTCAGCTTCGAAGTCGAGTCGGGGCGATTCGGCGCGTACCGTCCGGCCGTCAACAGCGAGACCTGGCTCGAACGTTGCCGCTGGATGGACACGGCCGGCGAGCGCTGGTGGCCCATCTTCGGCGCAGTTTATTTTTTGGTCGCAGTCAAGCGCGTGCGCGGCATGCGGCTGCTCAGTGCCGACTGGCGTCGCGCCTCGGCACGCGCTACGGCGCCGGTGCCCATTGCAGGCAAGGTCCACCGGTCGCCTTCCTCAGAAAACGAAAGAAGCATTTGAGTTTGGACGAAGTCGTTATCTACACCGACGGGGCTTGCAAGGGCAACCCGGGACCAGGTGGGTGGGGTGCCTGGCTCAAGTCGGGGCTCACCGAAAAAGAGTTGTTTGGCGGCGAACTCGCCACCACCAACAACCGCATGGAGCTGACCGCCGTCATCGAAGGCCTCACTGCCCTCAAGCGACCATGCAAGGTGGTGCTGTACCTCGACAGCCAGTACGTGCGCATGGGCATCATGGAGTGGGTGCATGGCTGGAAACGTAAGGGCTGGCGCACCGCGAGCGGCCAGCCGGTAAAAAATGTCGAGCTATGGCAGCGGCTCGACAAGCTGGTGCAGGAGGGCGGGCATCAGATCGAATGGCGCTGGGTCAAGGGCCACTCGGGTGACCCGGGCAACGAGCGCGCCGACATGCTGGCGAACAAGGGCGTCGAGCGGGCGCTAGGGCGGCTCTAGGCCGTTCGCTCGGCCAGTTCGTTCAGTCGGTTCAGCCGACGTCGTCCGCTTGCGATCGCGCAAGGCGTTCAAGCTTCCAGCACGAACATCGGATCCGCCGGCTCGCCGCCGCGAAAGAAATAGTCGCCCGATGCGATTTCGACTACAGGCAAGGCTGCATCGGCGCCTCTCGGTCTTTGAGGTCGTCTAGATCAGGCCGTCGAACATCATCACGTCGACTTCGTCACCGGCGGCGACATTGCCTTGCTCATGGTGCAACACGACCAACCCGTTGGCTTCGACCATGGAACTCAAGATGCCCGAGCCCTGGTTGCCGGCGATGCGCACTTCTGGCAAGGCGCCCGGTTTCGGCTGGATCAAGCCGCGCTGGTATTCGGTACGACCCGGCTTCTTGCGGATCGGGCCGGCGCTGCGCGCTCGCAGCAGGGGCAGCGGTGCGGTCGCCGCGCCGTGGCAACCCATCATCCGCAGCAAGGCAGGGCGAACCAGAACGAGAAAGGTCACCATCGCCGCGACCGGGTTGCCGGGCAATCCGAAGAGGAGTGCGGGCGCGGCGCCAACATCATTCTGGTCGCGCGCAATCAATCCAACGGCGAGCGGTCGGCCGGGTCGCATCGCGACGTTCCAGAACGCGACGTCGCCTTGTCGTTCCATCACCGCACGCGTATGGTCGGCCGCGCCCATGCTCACGCCGCCGCTGGTGATGATGGCGTCGGCTTCGCGTGCGGCCCTTTGCAGCGTGTCGGCGAGCGCAAACGGGTCGTCGCGGACCAGGCCGAGGTCGATCACCTCGCAGCCGAGGCGGCTCAGCAAGCCGAACAGCGTGTAGCGATTGCTGTCGTACACCGCGCCTTCGCGAGGCGCTTCGCCGAGGCTCAGGATCTCGTCGCCGGTTGAAAAGTAGGCGACGCGCAATCGGCGCACCACCGGCACCATCGGAAGCCCGAGGCTCGCGACCAGGCCGAGCGCGGCTGGCGACAGTCGCGCTCCGTGCGTCAAAGCGGGCTGGCCTTGCATCAGGTCTTCACCTGCAAAACGGCGGTTATCGCCGCGGTGCAAAGCATTCGCGGGGAAGGTGATCCGGTCGCCTTCGATCCGACAGAACTCTTGCGGAACCACGGTATCGAGTCCTGTGGGCATGACAGCGCCGGTCATGATGCGAACCGCGTCGGTGGCTGCCAGCGGTCCGTGCCACGGTGCACCGGCCAATGCGGTGCCCACCACGCGAAGGCTCAACGAACCTTCCGCAGCGTCCGACAGCAGTGCGCCACCGAATGCATAGCCGTCCATGGCGGAGTTGTCGTGCGGCGGCACGCTGACGGGCGAGACGATATCTTCGGACAGCACGCGACCCAGTGCATCGCGTAAAGCGATGCGTTCTGCTTGCGGGACGGCGGCCTGCTCTGTCAGCCGCTCAAGAAACGCCAGTGCGCTTGCAACGCTCAGGGAGGCTGCGTCATGGCCGTGGGCTGTATCGACAGTCGAATCAGCGACCGAAGCGGCGACTGGCGCTGCAAGAGACGCGGCGATGTCGGCAATGCGGGTCATCGCGCTTGCATTGCGTGCAACTCGTCCAGCGTGTTCGCGTTAAGGAAGGCGTCGGGCGCGTCGCCGGGGCGATCGAAGGGCACGAGCACCGTGCGGTGCTGAGCCGTCCATGCGCCGACTTTGCGCCCATCTCGCTGCATGAAGCGCTGTAGGCTGTCGCGCAAATCTGCAGGGGCATCGGTGCGATCGGTGCGCGAATTGATATGCGGCCTTGCACGCAGAAGGCAGAACACGGGCTGAGGCCGAAGCTTCGGCGTGCCTTCATCCGACTCTGAGTGTCCTGCTGCCATCGCCATGGTGATGTCGGCGTCTGCATCGACCATCGCGTCGGCCAGGCGACGCGCCAGATCGTGCGGGAAGAGCGGCGTATCGCAAGGCACGGTCAGCAGATATTCGGTTTCGCAATGCGTCAGGCCGGTCAGAAATCCCGCCAACGGCCCGGCGTAGTCGGCCGGTTCATCATCCGGCCACACCGGAAATCCGAACGTTTCATAGGTCGGCAGATTGCGATTGGCATTGATGACAACGCGCCCGACCTGTAGCGCAAGGCGCGATGCCGCGCATGCACCGAGCGGAACCCGATTGAACTTCTGCAACCCCTTGTCGACACCCCCCATGCGCGACCCACGTCCGCCCGCGAGCACCAGCCCGGTGACGTCGGCGGGGGAGATTGCGGTCATCCGCCGATATAGCTCATCTCGACACGGCGCGGCGTGGCCGCCGAGTCGCCGTCGTCGTCCGAGCCCGGATCACCGGCTGCACGAAGCGCCCGCAATTCCGAGTACCGATCGGCGCGCCCTTGCCAGATGTTGCCGATGTGCGAGACGATCTGTTCGTCGCTCGCGTCACCGCGCAACAGCGGCCTCAAATCATGTCCGCTGTGCGCGAAGAGGCAGAGATAGAGCTGTCCTTCGGTCGACAGGCGCGCGCGGCTGCAGTCGCTGCAGAAAGCCTGAGTCACGCTGCTGATCACGCCGATTTCGCCGCGCCCGTCGGCATAGGCCCAGCGCTGTGCAGTCTCGCCCGGAGTGCTCGCGTCGAGCGGCACCAAGGGGAACTCGGCGGCTATGCGTGCGACCACGTCCGACGATGGCATGACTTCGTCCATGCGCCAGCCGTTGGTCGCGCCGACGTCCATGTACTCGATAAAGCGAAGCACCACGCGGCCGCCGTAGTGATCGCGAAAGTAGCGCGCCATCGGCACGATTTCCTGATCGTTGGTGCCGCGCTTCACAACCATGTTGATCTTGATGGGGCCGAGCCCGACGGCCACTGCCGCATCGATGCCGGCGAGCACATCGGCCACCGGAAAGTCGACGTCGTTCATGCGGCGGAACACGGTGTCGTCGAGGCCGTCGAGACTAACGGTCACGCGCTGCAGGCCGGCCGCCTTGAGCGCCGCAGCCTTGCGCGCCAGCAACGACGCGTTGGTGGTGAGCGTGAGGTCGAGCGGCGCACCTTCGGGCGTGCCGTCGTTCCATCGGATCGCCGCGAGTTGTGAAATCAGCACATCGATGTTCTTGCGCAGCAATGGCTCGCCGCCGGTCAGCCGGATCTTGTGCACGCCGTGCAGCGCGAAGAGCCGCGCCAGTCTCGTGATCTCTTCGAAGCTCAGGAGGGCACTGTGCGGCAGGTAGTCGTAGTTTTTGTCGAACACGTCTTTCGGCATGCAGTAGCTGCAACGGAAGTTGCAGCGGTCGGTCACGCTGATGCGCAAGTCGGTGAGCGGACGGCCGAGCCGGTCGACCAGATGCCCAGTGGCCGCAACCACTGCGTCGCTCACGACATTGCCAACCGAAGCCGTCCGCAAGCGGCTGCGCTCGTCGACAAGAGGGATCACGCGTGCGTTCATGGCTCGGTTGTATGCGGGCGGGCGACTCAGCCGTGTCGGACGGCAACGGTCTTGAGCGTGGTGAACCCATAAAGGGCCTCGAAGCCCTTTTCGCGACCGTAGCCCGATGACTTGACGCCACCGAAAGGCAACTCCACACCACCACCCGCACCGTAGTTGTTGATGAACACCTGGCCGGCGCGCACCCGCTTGGCCATGCGGAACTGGCGTGCACCGTTGGCGGTCCACACGCCGGCCACGAGTCCGAACTGCGTCGCGTTGGCGAGCGCCACCGCTTCATCCTCGTCGCGGAACTGCATTGCTGCGAGCACGGGGCCAAAGACTTCCTCCTGCGCCAGCCGATGCATGACCGGCACATCGCGCAACAGCGTGGGCGCTTGATAAAAGCCGGTGTCGGGCGCTTCGTCGACCACAACGCCTTGCGCCACCATCGGAATGTCGGCGTGCTGCGCGTCCGAGAGAAAATCCCATACGCGTTGCTGCTGCGATTGCCGAATAAGCGGGCCGACGTCGAGGTCCATCGCGGCCGGGCCGACGCGCAGCGCAGAGAACGCATGGCCGAGGCGCTCGAGCAGCAGCTCGTAGATGTCGCGCTCGATCAGCACGCGTGAGCCGGCCGAACAGGTCTGGCCGGCGTTCTGCACGATTGCGTTGATGAGCACCGGAATGGCGGCGTTGATGTCGGCATCGGCAAAGATGATCTGCGGGCTCTTGCCGCCGAGCTCCAGCGTGACCGGGCAATGACGCTCTGCTGCGATCTGCTGGATCAACGTGCCAATCTTCGGGCTGCCGGTGAAGCTGATGTGATCGATGCCTTCATGGCGCGCAAGGGCATCGCCCGCTTCATGGCCGTAGCCGGTCACGATGTTCAGCGCAGCGGGCGGAAAGCCTGCTTCGGCGGCCAGTTGCGCCACGCGGATAAGCGACAGGCAGGCGTCTTCGGCCGGCTTGACCACGCACACGTTGCCTGCGGCCAGCGCACCGCCCACGCTGCGCCCGAAGATCTGCATCGGGTAGTTCCACGGAATGATGTGGCCGGTGACGCCGTGCGGCTCGCGCCAGGTGAAGACGCTATAGCCTTCTTGATAAGGGATGGTTTCGCCGTGGAACTTGTCGCAGGCACCGGCGTAGAACTCGAAGTAGCGCACCAGCGCCAACGCATCGGCACGGGCTTGCTTGACCGGCTTACCGCAATCGCGCTGTTCGAGCAGCGCAAGTTCGTCGACGTGCTCGGCGATCTTTTGCGAGAGCTTGTAGAGCAAGCGGCCGCGGTCGGCCGCGCTGACTTTGCTCCAGGTGCTTTCAAAGCAATCGCGTGCCGCGCGAACGGCGCTGTCGATGTCGTCGGCGTTGCTGCGTTGCAGTTCTTCGAAGATCTGACCGTCTGATGGATCAATGACGGGCAGGGTGCGCCCGGACGACGAGGCCACGCTCGTGTTGGCGATGTAATTAAGTTGCATCAATGAATTCTCGCGCAAGGTCGATAGACGTTGCAGCCATGTTGTCGATGTCCGGTTGCTGCGCCGATGCTTTTCACTGCGCGGCGCAAATATTTCAGTCGCTTTCAGCGCTTCACGGCAGAGGGTGCGGCGCTGTCAGGGCGTCAGCGCGCCGGCGCTTTCTGCAAGGCGCGCACGGCCTCCAGCATTCGCTCGACGTGCTTGTCCGGGTTGAGGTTCTGGTAGTAATAGGCAACCTTGCCATCCGACGAGATCACATAAGAGAGTCGATTGGCGAAATCGGGCCGCGTCTGCATGAGAGCGTCGAAGCTCTGGATAACGGTCTTGGACTCGTCCGAGGCCACTGGAAACCGGCTCTGGCACGCGCGGACCGAAAATTTCGACAACGTGCCGATGTCGTCTGCGGAGACGCCGATCACCGTGGCACCGAGCGCAGCGAATTTGTCTGTCGCTTCGGCGAAGGCATGTGCTTCGATCGAACAATCTGCCGAGTCGGCTGCCGGGAAGAAGTAGACGACCACCGGGCCTTTTGCCAGTGCCTCGGCAAGCGAGTAGCGAAAGGTCTTTCCACCCAGCGCCGCGTTGGCGGTGAACTTAGGTGCGGTGTCGCCGATGTCCAACGCAGCGAAAGCAGGCTGAGCCGTCAGCAAAACAACGGCAATCGGCACACAGCGTGAGAGGATGGTTCGAACGAAATGGGCCATTGTGTAACTCCCGGCGAGTGGCCGCCGAATTCTAGAGTGCTCAGTTTTGCGGGCGCGCGTTGAAACCAGCATGCACCCAGTGGCGTACTCGAAGCAGCGAACACGAAAGAAAAGCATGAAAACACTCTCCCGACTCTCTGCTTTCATGCGCTTGCGGTGGCTGCGCGCTTTGCTGGCACTGTCGGCCATCGCCATGCTCGGTGCGTGCGGGTCGTTGCCGCCGATGCGCGAACGTGCGATGGTGACATCGGCCCCAGCCGATCCGTCGACCGCGCTGGCCACGATAGCCGCTGCCTCCACGCCGCCGGGCGAACACTCCGGCTTTCGTCTGATGCCATTGGGCGTTTACTCGCTCGATGCGCGCATTCAATTGGCGCAGCGCGCCCAGCGATCGCTGGTGGTGCAGTACTACCAGCTCGAAAACGACGCGGTCGGTCGCTTGTTGCTGCGCTCGTTGCGCGAGGCGGCGCTGCGCGGGGTCAAGGTGCGTGTGCTGGTCGACGATCTCTACACGGTGAAGAGCCAGCAGCTGTTGCTAGCGCTTTCGGAGACGCAGAACGTCGACGTGCGGCTCTACAACCCATTCTGCTGTGGCCGCAACGGCTTCATCTCACGCTTCGCTGCCTCGCCGCATGAAATCGGGCGACTCAACCATCGCATGCACAACAAGCTTTTCATCGCCGACGGCACGATGGCGGTTGTGGGCGGTCGCAACATTGCCGACGAGTATTTCGTCTTGAGCGAAGCGCAGAACTTTATCGACATGGATGCGCTGATCATCGGCAAGGTGGTGCCGCAGTTCGAGACCATCTTCGACGGCTACTGGAACAGCGAACAGGTCCGGCCGATCGAAGAAATAGTCACGCCGGAGGGGGGCCAAAAGCTCACGGGCGCCGACTTCGACAGCTGGGTTGGCATGGCCGCGCCGGCGCCGAAGATCGAGCTGCCGCCATCAGACATCCTCGGCTATGGCCCGATCGGCGAAGAACTCGATGGCGGCCGGTTGGGCCTGCTGTGGGGCGAAGCACTTGCCATTGCCGACCCAGCGAGCAAGCCGACTTACATGACTGAAGACGAGGCGGTTGCGACCAGCGTCACGATGAAGGTGTGGGGCCTGCTGCTCGATGCCAAGACCGATGTCGAACTGACTTCGCCCTACCTGGTTCCGGGCGAGAAGGGCATGGCGGCGTTCGAAGATCTGGCCAAGCGCAACGTCAAGCTCACGCTGCTCACCAATTCGCTGGCGGCCAACGACGAGCCGCTGGTTCACACAGGCTATGCACGCTACCGCGAGCGCCTGCTCAAAACCGGCGCAGACGTGTACGAGCTGAGCCCGGAGCGCACCACGGCGAGCAAGCGATTCGGATCGTTCGGCAAGTCGCTCGGTCGGCTCCACGCCAAAACGGCCGCGATCGACAAGCGGCGCGTCTTCATTGGCTCGATGAACCTCGACCCACGCTCGGCCAGCCAGAACACCGAAATGGGCGTGGTCGTCGACAGTCCGCAACTGGCACGCGAAATGCTCCGGATCATCAATATCAGCAAACTGCAGAACTCGTACCGGCTGCGGCTCACCAAACCCGCCGGAACGCTCGAATGGCTGACGACCGATGGCGAAAACGAAATGATCTTGACGACCGAGCCGGAATCCGGCTTTTTCAAGCGCCTGTATAACTCGTTGATCGCGCCGATAGTCCCGGAAATGCTGCTGTAGTTGTGTACTTATTGCTGTCTACCCACTGTCAAAAAACCAATATACAGTTAGAAACAATTGGTGCGACGGGCGCGCCAGCAACCGTTTTTCAGGATGAACGCAGTGAGCAACTCTCGGCAAGTGGTCATGCAAGTCGTCAAGCGTTCCGGTGAGGCAGCGCACCACGTCGAGTTCACCCTCGACGACAACTTTTCGGAACGGCTGCGGCAGCTGCGGACGTTGGTGCCGCCGCTCAACGGGCTGAACAAGCAACGGGACCTCGTTATCGACAAAGTGCGCGCGCGACTGCCTTCGGCAGTGTGGCGTTGCGGTGCGGCAGGAGAAGAACCCAGCGCCGTCGATGGTTCGTGCATCGTGATCGCGGCAGAAGGCTTCTTCAACTGCGGCGCCAAGGATCGCAAGTCCAAGGAGAAGCTGGTGACGTACACCTTCCCGATCCAGCGGCTTGTCGAACTGCACGCTGAGCGCGCCAACGGCGAAACGTTCTTTATCCGAAACGGTATTTTCACGAACGACGAGCCGGCCGATTCATCTGCGGGACGTTGGGTCGCCGCGCTGCATGAATTTGCCGACTCTCGGCTGCCCGAGGGGCCGTCGCAGTTCGACACGCTGCCGGGCGCACCTGATACGCGCCAGCCGAGCATGAGCGAGCTGAACTGAGACCGGCCCACTCGCAGCAGGCCCAAGCTCAAGCCCAAGCCCGGTCTCAGGTCTTGAGCATCATCAGGATTTGATCTTCACCTCGACACGGCGCGCTTCGGCCGCCGGCCCGTCAACCTGAGACTGCTCGGGCTTGGAAAGCTCGATCTTGTCGGCAGGTGCACCCGCTGCCTTCAGCGCGTCACTCACCGCCATTGCCCGCTGCCTGGCCAGCTCCGCATTGGTCGCCGCATCGCCGCTGGCGTCGTGATAGCCGCTCACCACAACCGTGCTGCCGCTTTGAACCGCTTTGACGACATCTGCCAGCGCTTCCTTGCCGCCGGGTGCGATTTCTGATTTGCCGGTCTGGAAGTAGAACTTCACTATGCCGTTCTCGACCTTGACCGATGCGGCTTCGATGGCCGCGACCGCACCGGCAGCAGCAGCGGGTGCGGCAGCCGCGGCGGGTGCTGGCGCCATCGCGGCGGGTGGCGTTTCGATCCTTAATGGAACGGCGGCCGCGGCATCGCCACCGTGGAACTTGACCACCAGCGGCACGATCAGCAGCGCCACGATGTTGATGATCTTGATCAGCGGGTTGATTGCCGGACCGGCCGTGTCTTTGTAGGGGTCGCCCACGGTGTCGCCGGTGACCGCGGCCTTGTGCGCTTCGGAACCCTTGCCGCCGTGATGGCCGTCTTCGATGTATTTCTTGGCGTTGTCCCAGGCGCCGCCGCCCGTGCACATGCTGATGGCGACGAAAAGTCCAGTGACGATTGTTCCCATCAGCAGGCCCCCGAGCGCTTTCGGCCCGAGCACCAGGCCGACGATGATCGGCACCACGACCGGCAGCAGCGAAGGGATCATCATCTCCTTGATGGCCGCACCGGTCAGCATGCTCACGGCCCTGCCGTACTCTGGCTTGCCCGTGCCGTCCATGATCCCGGGAATCTCGCGGAACTGGCGACGCACTTCCTCGACCACCGCCCCGGCGGCGCGGCCCACCGCCTCCATCGCCATCGCGCCGAACAGGTAGGGAATCAGGCCGCCGATGAAGAGGCCGACGATCACCATCGGGTCGCTCAGGTTGAAGCTGATCGCCTGGCCATAGCTTTCGAGCTTGTGTGTGTAGTCGGCGAAGAGCACCAGTGCAGCCAGGCCGGCCGAGCCGATCGCGTAGCCCTTGGTCACCGCCTTGGTGGTATTGCCGACCGCGTCGAGCGGGTCGGTCACGCTGCGCACGCTCTCCGGCAGGCCGGCCATTTCGGCGATGCCGCCGGCGTTGTCGGTGATCGGCCCGTACGCGTCGAGCGCGACCACGATACCGGCCATCGACAGCATCGAGGTGGCAGCTACCGCAATGCCGAACAGGCCGGCGAGCGAATACGACGCGAGGATCGCGATGCAAACGAAAATCACTGGCCAGGCCGTCGAGCGCATCGACACGCCGAGGCCCGCGATGATGTTGGTACCGTGGCCTGTGGTGGAGGCCTGCGCGATGTGCTGCACCGGCTTGTATTGCGTGCCGGTGTAGTACTCGGTGATCCAGACCAACGCGGCGGTCAGCGCAAGGCCGACGAAGCAGGCGCCAAATAGTTTCAGCTGGCTGCCGCTGGCAGCTACGGCGTTGTCCGGAATGAGCCAACTCGTGACGAACCAGAAGGCGATCAGCGACAGGATGCCGGCGACGGCCAGCCCTTTGTAGAGCGCCGGCATCACGTTCACCATGCCCGGCGACGCCTTCACGAAGAAGCAGCCGATGATCGACGCGATGATCGACACCGCGCCCAGCGCCAATGGGTACAGCACCGCGTTGATCGGGGCTGTCGTGATCATCAGCGCGCCGAGCACCATGGTGGCGATGAGCGTCACGGCGTAGGTTTCGAACAGGTCGGCAGCCATGCCGGCGCAATCGCCAACGTTGTCGCCGACGTTGTCTGCGATCACCGCCGGGTTGCGCGGGTCGTCTTCCGGAATGCCGGCTTCGACCTTGCCTACCAGGTCGGCGCCGACGTCGGCACCCTTGGTGAAGATGCCGCCACCGAGCCGCGCGAAGATCGAGATCAGCGAAGAGCCAAAGGCGAAGCCGATGAGCGGGTTCAGCAGCGTCGCGAGGTTGGCGCCGGGCGCCGCGCTACCGACCAGAAACCAAAAGAAGCCAGCAACGCCCAGGAGGCCGAGGCCGACGACCAGCATGCCGGTGATTGCGCCGCCGCGAAACGCCACATCGAGCGCCGGTCCGATGCCGTGGGTCGCCGCCTGCGCTGTCCGCACGTTGGCCCGCACAGACACATTCATGCCGATGAAGCCGCAGGCACCCGACAGCACCGCACCGATGATGAAGCCTACCGCTGTGGTGACGTCGAGAAAGAGTCCGATAAGTACGGCGAGCACGACGCCGACGATGGCGATGGTTCGGTACTGCTTGGCGAGGTACGCGGCGGCACCCGTCTGGATCGCAGCCGCGATCTCCTGCATTCGGGCGTTGCCCGGGTCTTTGGAAAGTATCCAGCTGCGAGCCCAGAAACCGTAGCCAACGGCCACCAGGCCGCAGACCATGGCGAGTATCAGGGGAGTGTTGCCGATCATGCGTTTGCTTCTCCATCGTTCGTTGCGATTGAAAGAAACGGAAAGCACGCGGAACCCTGCGCGCAACGCGTACGGGACCTTGGATTTCCGTCGCGTTGCTTCCTCGAAGCTGCTGCACCTTGGGTGCGGAGCCGATTGGCCAACGCGTGCAATTTACAGGCAAAAGTCACGGTTCGTGTGAGCGGACCGTGACACGATCAGTAAACTTCGGGTTTGTCCGCATCTTTCGCAATCCTCTCAACCACACGAACAACGACATGTCCTTCGACAAAGTTTCCCCTGGCAAGAACATCCCCGATTCATTCAATGTGGTGATCGAGATCCCGATGAATTCCGACCCGATCAAGTACGAAGTCGACAAGGAGTCGGGCGCGCTGTTCGTGGACCGCTTCATGACGACGGCCATGTACTACCCCGCCAACTACGGCTACGTGCCGCAGACCTTGAGCGGCGATGGCGACCCGGTCGACGTGCTGGTGATCGCGCCGTATCCGCTGCTACCGGGCGTCGTGGTGCCGTGCCGCCCCCTGGGCATTCTCTTGATGGAAGACGAGGCTGGAGTCGATGGCAAGGTGCTCGCCGTGCCAACCACCAAGGTACTGCCGATCTACAGCCACTGGAACTCGATCGACGATGTGAACCCGATGCGCTTGAAGGCCATCAGTCACTTCTTCGAGCATTACAAAGATCTCGAAGAAGGCAAGTGGGTCAAGGTGCTGGGATGGGAGGGCATCGACGCCGCCCGGAAGGAAGTCATGGACGGCATCGCCGCATACACGAAGTAAGGCTCGGGTAGCCCTGCGCGGAGGGAACTCAGTCTTTCGGCATGAGTTTGACCAGCTCTTCATCAGGGAGCTTGCCGGCCGCTGTCACCAGACGCAGCGCCTCGGCATCGCTCATGGCGTCACCGCCGCTCGACAGAAACCGGATGACGCAAGCGCCGACCTTGATTTCGTCGCCATTGCCAAGCGCGCAGCTTTCGACGCGTTGGCCATTCACATAAGTGCCGTTGGTGCCGCCCAGATCGCGAATCTGGATCGCGTCTCCAGCCTGTTCCATCACGGCATGGGCGCGGCTGACTTGCGGATTGTCCAGCACCAGGTCGCAACTGGGGGCGCGTCCAATCAGATACGGGAGCTTGAACAACGCCACCTGCCTGGGCGTGGCTGTCTGTTGAAGAACGATGAGTCGAGCCATTTGAATATTCTCCCGCGAGCCAACCTGTGCCGAATGGCCCCAGGCCGTGTGCCGATCGGCGGCGCGCTAGAGCGGGCTACCGGGGGCGTCAGCCGGCAGTATGTATAGCCTTTGTGGCGATTCGCACATATCGGGCCCAAAGCTCGGGATTAAGTCACGAAGCCTTGAAAGGACTGCGTTCGTCGAGGTGATCCATGTAGTTTTCGATGCCTGCGCCCTCGCGTTCCAGAAAGCGTTCGACCGCATCGGCGAACGACGGATGCGCAAGCCAGTGAGCGCTCGTCGTCTTGACCGGCATCAGCGCGCGCGCCATCTTGTGTTCGCCCTGGGCGCCGCCCTCGAAACGCGATACGCCGTTGTCGATGCACCACTGCAAGGGCTGGTAGTAGCAGGCGTCGAAATGGAGGCAGTCGACACGTTCGAGCGCCCCCCAATAGCGGCCGTACGCCGCGAGCGGCGCACCGATGCCGCTTACACCGTTCTCAACGGCCGCAGAAAGCGCAATCAGGCTGGTGGCGATCGGCTTGCCCGCGCGTTCAGCTACGAAAAGCAGCCACGCCTCTGGCAGAGTGTCGGCCATGCGATGAAAGAAGTCGCGGGTGAGGTAGGGCGCGTTGCCGTGTTCCCGATAAGTGCGCGCATAGCAGCGATAGAAAAAATCCCAGTCGGCGGTGGAAATATCGGCGCCGCGAGACCAGCGAAAGCTGACCCCCGCATCGGCCACCTTGCGGCGCTCCTGTCGGATCTTCTTGCGTTTGTCGTGCGACAGGCTGGCCAAAAACGCGTCGAAATTCGGATAGCCGGGTTCGGTGTTTGTCCAATGAAATTGAATGGTGTGGCGCAGCATGAGTCCGGCTTCGGCGCAGGCGGCAATGTCTTCGTCGGCACCGAAAAGGAGATGCAACGACGAAAGTTCTTCCTGCTTGCACCACTGAACCAACCCGTGAACCATCAAGGTGCGGCTCTTCGCATCGCGCGCCAGCAGGCGGGCGCCGGGTACCGGCGTAAAGGGCACTGCAACGAGCGCTTTCGGGTAGTACTTGAGTCCGTGCTGCTCATAGGCGTTGGCCCATGCCCAGTCGAACACGTACTCGCCGTACGAGTGGTCCTTGACGTAGACCGGGCAAGCACCTTCGAGCCGTTTGCCGCGCCGCAGCGTGACGAAAGCTGCCGTCCAGCCGCTCTCCGGTGTGGCGCTCTTGCTTTCATGCAGAGCGACGAGATATTCGTGTCGCATGAAAGGAGAGGGATTCGGCTGCAGCGCGAGCAGGTCGTTCCACGCTTTCGCGTCGATTTCCGTCGGAGAGGTGTGGATATGAAGAACGAGATCGGTCAAAGCAGATTCACGGAAGCGGATTCGAATAGTGATGAGTCGGCAGTTTAGAAAAGAATGCGAGACCCCGTGTGGCGACAGCTTTCATTGCACGATCGATGAAGTTGTGGCGGATGCACGGCGCTCTCTCCTTGCACCTTCATCGGCGCACTCCGACGTACTCCGCAACACCGATGCCTCCCAAAACCAGTGCTAACGCAACCGCGTGGTACGGTGAAAGCGTCTCGTGCAACACGAGCACGGCGAGCAGCGGCCCGAAGATCGGCACCAGATTGAGGAACACTCCAGCGCGGGCGGCCCCGATGAGCTCTACCGCGCGTATGAAAGTGATCTGCGAAATGAACGAAGGCAGCACCCCGACGAAAATTGCCAACGCCATGCCTTTTGCCGTCGGCATGAAGAAGTGGCCGGTCACGACTTCGACGACCAGCAGCGGAAGTGAAGTCAGGAACGCCACGGCGGCCAGCGCGGCAAAGAACACGATGCCCGGCGCTGCCGGCCGGTCCCGCAGCGCAAGTGTGTAAGCGGCGTACATCAGGCAGGCGATGACCATGGCGATATCGCCGCGGTTGAAAGCCAGTTGCGCCAGCGCGGCGAGGTCTCCCTGCGATGCCACCACCGCGATGCCGGCAATCGTCAGCGCCACCCCGAACAGTTGCAGCCCGCGGATGCGCGTTCGAAAAATGAAAAAACTACCGACGAGCACCAACACCGGGATCGTGCCCTGAATGATCGCGATATTGATGGCCGTGGTGTGGTGCGCCGCCGTGTAGAACAGCGCGTTGAAGCCGGTGAACCCGAAAGCGCCCATCAGCAGGATGCGCCGCCATGCCGGCACCAGCACGCGCCAATGTTGCGCGATCTGCCGGTGCGCGGTGAGGCCCAGCGCGATGCAACTTACGATCCAGCGCGAACCGGTCATCATCATTGGAGAAATTTCGCCGACGGCCAGCCGCGCAGCAACCGCGTTGGCCCCCCAGATCAAGGTAGTGAAGACCAGCAACAGGTACGCCTGATGCCCGAACCAGCGAAACAAGCGAAACAACGAAAAAGTGGATGTCGAAGCGTCGGCGTGCATTGCCACGAGGCTACCAGCGAGCTTCGGCTCTTCTGGCACGCTCCATGCGAGACGCCAAGGCATTCCTCCGTATAGGGGGCGCTCATCGCAGCATCGGGCAAGGATTGGCGTTACCCTACCGCCAGCACACTCAACGAAATCGCCGGAAGACCACCATGAAGCAGATCACCGCTATCGTCAAACCGTTCAAGCTTGAGGATGTGCGCGAGGCACTCGCCGAGGTGGGCGTGACCGGGCTCACCGTCACGGAAGTTAAAGGCTTCGGCCGACAGAAGGGCCACACAGAGTTGTACCGCGGCGCTGAATACGTGGTCGACTTCCTGCCGAAGATGAAAGTCGAGGTCGTGGTGAACACGGCCGACGTCGATCGCTGCGTCGAGGCGATCGTGAACGCCGCCCGCACCGGAAAAATCGGGGACGGCAAGATTTTCGTCACCAGCGTCGAGCGCATCGTCCGCATCCGCACCGGTGAAGAGAACGAAAGCGCTATCTAGTCACCATTTGGCTCGCTAGGGCTCGCTAGACATTTTTTGCGAGCAGCCCTGATTGCCCCTGACCACCGCGGTGGTCCAGCAACCAGTTGAGCAGAGCTTCCGGCTCGCTCAGGGTGTGCATCAGATCCATCTGCCACTCGCCCATGAAGCCAGCGCGCACGCTGTGTGCCAGGAAGCCTAGAAGTCCGTCGTAGTAGCCCTCGACGTTGAGGATGCCGACAGGCTTGTCGTGGTAGCCCAGTTGGCGCCAGGTCCAGATCTCGAATAGCTCTTCAAAGGTACCGATGCCGCCCGGCAGCGCCACGAACGCATCGGCGCGCTCGCCCATCATGGCCTTGCGCTCATGCATGGTGTCTACGATGTGCAGTTCGTCGCAAAGCGTGTTGGCCAGCTCCCTGTCGACCAGGGCTTTGGGAATGATGCCGATCACCCGGCCCCCCGCCGCCCGCGTGGCCTCGGCCACCGTGCCCATCAGGCCGGTGCGGCCTCCGCCATAGACGAGTTGACCGCCACGCTGGCCGATCCATTGGCCGACCGCAGTTGCAGCTGCCGCAAATTGGGGGTGCTCGCCAGGGCGCGAGCCGCAATACACACATATCGAGAATTCTGGAGTCATCCCCCAATCATGCCAACGCGAAACGGCGGCGGGCCAGAACTTTGTCAGCCCACGAAACGTTGCCAGAGCGCGGCCGCCCAGATGCCGCCGCAAATCAGCAAGGAAAGCAGCACTGCCGCACTGCCCATGTCCTTGGCGCGCTTCGACAGATCGTGCCACTCCGGACCAATGCGATCGATGGCAGCCTCGACGGCTGTGTTGAGCAACTCCACGATCATCACCAGCACGACGCTGCACGCAAGCAGCGCTGTTTCGACCCAGCTTCGGCCGAGCCAGAAAGAAGCTGGCAGCAGCACGATGGAAATCAGCGCCTCTTGCCGGAAGGCCGGCTCGCTCCAACCCGCGCGCAGGCCTTGCAGGGAAATGAGGGTGGCGTGAAAAACACGCTCCAGGCCCTTGCGGGCTTTTTGCGGATTAACGGCGGGATCGGGGAGGGCACTCATGGTGTGTTTCGTGGCAGCTTAACCGCGGCCGACGCGCAGTCTGCGTACGGCTTGCGTACAGCTTGGATACGGTTTAGCGACGGCTCATGGGCCGCGACGAAATCAGCCGCGTGCCGGCCCAGGCGTCGTGCCAGAACTGGTGCTGCGGTTGAAAACGCGACAAGAGCGCCCAGATCAGCACCCAGCCAGAAATCAGCAGCGCCGATTCGCCTCCGGAGAGCTTGAAAGGTGCAATCGCGGCGAGCGGAGGCAGAAACCAGATCCAGCCCAACAGGTAACGAATCAACGCGCGACGCTGGGTAACAGGTCGCCCACTGGCGTCGACGATACGGATGCCCCAGGTTTTCATCGCGAGGGTCTGGCCGTGAATCCAGAACCAGACGAAGTACACGCCGAACACGACGAACAGAAAGGCTTGAAGCAAATGACGGCGTTCGTCCATCGCGTCGCGCATTTGGCCCAAGGTGCTGAACAGCCAACCTGCCACGAAGACGACTGCGAACATCAGCATGCCTTCGTACAGCCAGCAGGCCATTCGGCGCCACAGGCCGGGCGCTCTCAAAAGCGCTGCTGCTTCTACGGCGCCGCCGGGCGTTTCGGAAAGACTGGCTTCAGGTTTTGCGGGATCGGACGAACGCATCGACGGCGACATCAGGGTGTCGTCGATGGTTGGGCGGAGGCACGCTCGATCGGCGCCGCAGGAACGAGTACCTGCGCTCCAGCAGGGATCGGAGCGCCCGACACAGGAGCCGCCAAGAAAGGGGTCGCGGGCAACGAGCGTGATGCGCGAACGGACATTGCTGTCGGCTCGCTGGGCGGTGCCAGTTGAATCCGCGGCAAGCGGTCGCCCACCGGCACCGGCACGGGCGCGAACTTTTGAGCCGACACGGGCTTGGCAGGTATCGCTGCACCGCGAGCTGGCTTGACCGCCGCTTTTTCGGCAAGCTCACGCTTTTGCTCGTCGCTCAGTGCTTGGTAGGCCTCCCACTTCGCTTTGCGCTCGTCCGCCGGAATCTGCTTTACCTCGGCGAAATTCAACCGTGCCTGCACCCGTTGCTGCTGGCTCAACGTGGCCCAACCGGACATGCGGCTGTGCATGACGGTTTGCTCTTCGGGCGTCATCTTCGGGTAGTTACGGGTAATCGCCAGCCACTTACGCTTATGTCCGAGCGACAGCCTGTCCCAGTGCTCGGCCAGAGGTTGCAGCGCCAATTGCTGTGACAGGTTCAGCTCGCTCCACAGGGGCTTGGTAACCACCGCCGTCTTGGGTGCGATAGCAGCCGCCGAGGCCGGGGCACCTGCTTTGGCCCCCTTGGCGTCGAGCGGCAATTGGGCGTTTGCGCTGGACGCTGCAGAAATTGCAATTGCGGCCGTGGCCATCCGCAGCAGCGTGCCAGCCCAGGCGACCACCATCCGCCGCGACGGGCGGGTGGCAAGCGCCAAAGCGCAAAAATCAAAACTGAACGCAGAGCGGAGCGGCATTCGACAGGGTCAACGGACGGTGGCGTCGTCAGTTTTCAAGAACTGCGCGAAACCAGGGTCGGTGTAGGCAGCAGGCGGCAAATCGCCGGTGAGCAAGGCCGAATCGACTTCGGCAAGGTCGTTGGCTCGGTCGTCGTCCTGCATCACGCTGATCGTGATGAGGCCGGCAGCCAAAGCGATGAGCGGAACCACCGAGCCGATCCGGGTCCACCAACGCCCGCCAAGGCCCAGTGTGGCGGAGCGGCCGTTCGAAACCACCACTGGCGCCGCGTGCAATTGCGGCGCCACTTTGCGCCGACTGACTGCCTGCTGCCGCGCCACACGCAATCGCTCGCCGATGTCGTGCGGCAACTGCTCGCTGCCCGACGCCAGGCGCGCCGCCACGCGGCGGCCGAACTGGGCTTCTAAGACGTCCGAAGGCGTGGAGAACGATTGGGTCGATTTGGTCATAGCGAAATTCCCTTGGCCGTCAGCGCTTTGCTCAGGGCGTGGACGGCACGCGAACAATGAGTTTTGACGCTGCCTTCGGAGCAGCCCATTGCTGCAGCCGTTTCAGCAACATCCATTTCTTCCCAGTAACGCATTAGAAAGGCCTCGCGTTGACGCCCGGGCAGCTTGGCGATCTCTTCTTCGATGTCGTGGAACACCTGGGCGCGTCGCGTGGTGTCTTCGGCGCTCTCGGTTTCTCTGGAGTCGGTGGGCGCCACGAAGTTCTCGAGCAGGTCGAATTCTCCATCGTCGTCCGGAGCTTCGAAGTCGCTGAGATTGGAAAAAAGTGCGCGTCGGGTTTTTTGACGGCGGAACCAATCGAGCGTGCAGTTCGACAGAATCCGCTGAAATAGCATCGGAAGCTCGTTCGGCGGCTTGTCCGCGTAGTGCTCCGCCAGCTTCATCATGCTGTCCTGCACGATGTCGAGCGCAGCTTCCTCGTCACGGACGTGATAGATCGAGCGTTTGAAAGCGCGTCGTTCAACACCTTTGAGGAAATCGGAAAGTTCTTTTTCGGTGGCCAAGCGGGGTCCGGCGCGAAGTGCGCCTCGTGGGATGTCTGTATCTGGACGAGTTGTGTTTTTACCGCCGCGGATTATGCATCGCGCGGCCGATGTCATAATCCGCTCTGCAAGTCAAAAGGCAAACGGGTCTTTGTCCGGCGGAGCATCAATCCGCTCATGGCAACCGGCCTCAAGTCCTGGCGCGGCCTCACAAGGGTTGGCAAGGGGCACCCAAGGTTTTTCGTTCCCGAAAAAACTCCAAAGGTTCATCATGGAAATCTCGAAAGCGGAACTCGCTTCCGCAGCAGCCGCATCCTCCGGGATGGGCAATCAATCCCAAGAGCTCATGGGCGCAGAAGTGCTCATCAAGTCGCTGCAGGCCGAAGGTGTCAAGTACATCTGGGGCTACCCCGGCGGCGCGGTGCTGTACATCTACGACGCGCTCTACAAGCAAGACACCATGCAGCACGTGCTCGTGCGCCACGAGCAGGCGGCGGTGCACGCAGCGGATGGCTATGCGCGCGCGACGGGTGAAGTCGGCGTGGCGTTGGTTACTTCGGGCCCGGGGCTGACAAATGCGGTCACGGGCATTGCAACGGCGTACATGGACTCGATCCCGATGGTGATCATCTCGGGTCAGGTGCCGACCGCGGCCATCGGGCTCGACGCATTCCAGGAATGCGACACCGTCGGCATTACGCGGCCCATCGTCAAGCACAACTTTCTCGTCAAGGATCCGAAGGATCTTGCGATGACGATCAAGAAGGCATTCCACATCGCGCGCACCGGCCGGCCCGGGCCGGTGGTGGTCGACGTGCCGAAAGACGTGTCTTTCAAGAAGGTGCCGTACGCCGGTCATCCCGACAAGGTCGAGATGCGCTCGTACAACCCCGTGCGCAAGGGCCACGGCGGACAGATCCGCAAGGCGCTACAGCTGCTGCTGACGGCGAAGCGGCCGTATATCTACACGGGCGGCGGCGTACTGTTGAGCAATGCCGCCAACGAACTGCGCACGTTGGTCGACATGCTCGGCTATCCGGTCACCAACACGTTGATGGGCCTGGGCGCCTATCCCGCGAGCGACCCCAAGTTCCTCGGCATGCTGGGCATGCACGGCACCATCGAAGCCAACAACGCGATGCAGAACTGCGACGTGCTGCTCGCAGTCGGCGCGCGCTTCGACGATCGCGTGATCGGCAATCCGAAGCACTTCGCGCAAAACGAACGCAAGATCATTCATATCGACATCGATCCTTCGAGTATCTCGAAACGTGTGAAGGTCGACATCCCGATCGTCGGCGACGTCAAAGACGTGCTGACAGAACTGATCACGATGATCAAGGAGTCATCGACCAAACCGGACGCTGGTGCCCTGTCCGATTGGTGGAAGACCATCGAGACGTGGCGCGCCAAGGACTGCCTGAAGTACGACCGGGGCAACGGCGATGTCATCAAGCCGCAATACGTGGTCGAGACGCTGTGGAATATGACCAAGGATGCGGACTGCTACATCACGTCCGACGTGGGCCAACACCAGATGTGGGCCGCGCAGTACTACCGCTTCGACGAGCCGCGGCGCTGGATCAACTCTGGTGGGCTCGGCACGATGGGCGTCGGGATTCCGTACGCGATGGGCATCAAGCTCGCCAAGCCCGATGCGGAGGTGTTCACTATCACTGGCGAAGGCTCGGTCCAGATGTGCATCCAGGAGCTCTCTACCTGTTTGCAGTACAACACCCCGATCAAGATCTGTTCGCTGAACAACCGCTACCTTGGCATGGTCCGTCAGTGGCAAGAGATCGAATACTCCGGCCGTTACAGCCACAGCTACATGGACGCGCTGCCCAATTTCGTGAAACTGGCTGAGGCCTATGGGCACGTCGGCATGCTGATCGAGCGGCCCCAAGACGTCGAGCCGGCGCTGCGTGAAGCGCGCAAGCTCAAGGACCGCACCGTTTTCATGGATTTCCGTACCGACCCGACCGAAAACGTGTTTCCGATGGTCAAGGCCGGCGCAGGCATCACTGAGATGCTGTTGGGTTCCGAAGATCTCTGATCGTCGGAATGTTCTCTTAACTTTTCTCGAGACGAATCTATTGGCTGCCAAGCCGCGTGGTTACCGCTGCGCGGGGAGGGCACCGAAAAGAGGAGTCTTTCGCTTATGAAACACATCATTGCCGTGCTGCTCGAAAACGAGCCCGGCGCACTCTCTCGGGTGGTCGGCTTATTCTCCGCCCGCGGCTATAACATCGAATCGCTGACGGTCGCCCCGACCGAAGACGCCAGCCTGTCGCGCATGACCATCGTCACCGCAGGCTCCGACGACGTCATCGAGCAGATTACCAAGCACCTGAACCGGCTCATCGAAGTCGTCAAAGTGGTCGACCTGACCGAAGGCTCGTATACCGAGCGGGAACTCATGATGGTCAAGGTCCGCGCGGTCGGCAAGGAACGCGAAGAGATGATGCGCATGGCCGAGATCTTTCGCGGTCGCATCATCGACGTCACCGACAAGAGCTACACGATCGAACTGACCGGCGACCATTCGAAAAACGACGCGTTTCTCGAAGCGCTGGACCGCAGCGCCATTCTCGAAACCGTGCGAACCGGCGCCAGCGGCATCGGTCGCGGCGAGCGCATCCTGCGCGTCTAAAGCACGCCACCCGTTCATTCCCCATCCCACACTACATTTCAACGAAGGAGCAACGACATGAAGGTTTACTACGACAAAGACGCCGATCTCAGCCTCATCAAGGGCAAGACGGTCGCAATCATTGGCTACGGCTCGCAAGGCCATGCGCATGCGCAAAACTTGAACGACAGCGGCGTCAAAGTCGTCGTCGGCCTGCGAAAGGGCGGCGCCTCGTGGGACAAGGTCGGCAAGGCTGGGCTCAAGGTTGCTGAAGTGGCGGATGCGGTGAAGTCAGCCGACGTCGTCATGATCCTGCTGCCCGATGAGCAGATCGCCAACGTCTACAAGAACGATGTCGCCCCGCACATCAAGGAAGGCGCTTCGCTCGTCTTTGCTCACGGCTTCAACGTGCACTACGGCTTTGTTCAGCCACGCGCCGATCTCGACGTCTGGATGGTCGCCCCGAAGGCGCCGGGCCACACGGTTCGCAGCACCTACACGCAAGGCGGCGGCGTGCCCCACCTTGTGGCCGTGCACCAAGACAAGACCGGCAAGGCGCGTGACCTCGCGTTGAGCTACGCCACGGCCAACGGCGGGGGCAAGGCCGGCATCATCGAAACCAACTTCCGCGAAGAAACCGAAACCGACTTGTTCGGCGAGCAGGCTGTTTTGTGCGGAGGCACGGTCGAACTGATCAAGGCTGGGTTCGAAGTGTTGGTCGAGGCCGGCTACGCGCCGGAAATGGCGTATTTCGAATGCCTGCATGAGCTCAAGCTCATCGTCGATCTGATTTATGAAGGCGGCATCGCCAACATGAACTACTCGATCTCGAACAACGCCGAATACGGAGAGTACGTGACCGGCCCGCGCATCATCAACGACGAGTCGAAGAATGTAATGCGGCAGGTGCTGAAGGACATCCAGACCGGCGAATATGCCAAGAGTTTCGTGCTCGAAGCCGCCGCTGGCCAGCCCACGCTGATCAGCCGCCGCCGTTTGAATGCCGAGCATCAGATCGAAGTCGTCGGCGAGAAGCTGCGTGCGATGATGCCGTGGATCAAAAAGAACAAGCTCGTGGACCAAACGCGCAACTGATCGCTGTCCTCCGCACTGTAAGGGCCACCGTGCGCGGTGGCCCTTTTTCATTGACTACACTGCGCTTCTCCAAAGGCCCACTCCATGCATGACGACACGCTCTCCGACGAGGTGCAACCGCGCAAGCGGCGTAAGGGCATCTACATCCTGCCCAACCTGTTCACGTTGGCAGCGCTGTTCGGCGGCTTCTATTCGATCGTGATGGCCATGAACGGCCGCTTCGACTTGGCCGCGCTTGGCGTTTTCGCCGCGATGATCCTCGACAGCCTCGATGGTCGCGTCGCGCGCATGACCAACACGCAAAGCGCGTTCGGCGAGCAGATGGATTCGCTGTCCGACATGGTGTCTTTCGGCGCTGCGCCTGCGTTGATCGCATATGAGTGGTCGCTGAAAGGTCTGGGCCGTTGGGGCTGGATCGCAGCCTTTGTCTATTGCGCTTGCGCTGCGTTGCGACTGGCTCGCTTCAATGTCAACACGGGCGTGGTCGACAAGCGCTGGTTTCAGGGCTTGCCTTCACCCGCGGCCGCGGCACTGGTAATGGGCTTCATCTGGCTCATGACCGAGTCGGGCAAACGCGGTGGCGAGGTGTTGTATCTGTCCTGGGCACAGATCACCTGGATCACGTTCGGTTTCACGCTCTACTCGGGACTCACGATGGTGACCAACGCACCGTTCTATAGTTTCAAGGACTTCAGAAAGGCCCGGAGCGTTCCGTTCGCGGCGATTGTCCTGATCGCGCTGGGCATCGCGGTCATCAACATTGATCCGCCGACGGTCCTGTTCAGCCTTTTCGTTATTTACGGACTCAGCGGCTACGTGGTCTATGCCTGGCGCAAGGCCAAAGGGCAGCCAGTAAGCGTCATCAGCATGTCCACAGACGAACCCGACGAAGTCGGGCTCCACAAGTAAAACGGCCTGTGCTACATTCACAGCCTTTATGAACAAGATTTCGCTGGCCCTACTACTGACCCCCTTCGGGCGGAGACGGTAGCGCACGCGCTAATCCCTCACCACGGCCCGTTCGCACCAGCAACGGGCCGTTTTGCTTTTGGGGTTGCTGGTGACACCCCAACCATCACAGAGAAATCGATATGTTGAAGCAACCTCAAGCCAAGTACCGCGCTTTTGCACCGATCGGCCTCAAGGACCGCACCTGGCCCGACGCCGTGCTGACCAAAGCCCCGATCTGGCTGTCGACCGATCTGCGCGACGGCAACCAGGCATTGGTCGAGCCAATGGATATTGCGCGCAAGACGCGGATGTTCGAGACGCTCGTGGCCATCGGCTTCAAGGAAATCGAAGTCGGATTTCCTTCGGCGTCACAAGTCGAGTTCGACTTCGTGCGCAAACTGATCGATGAAGATCGCATTCCCGATGACGTGACGATCCAGGTGCTTACGCAGGCGCGTGACCACCTCATCACCCGCACCTTCGAAGCGCTGCAGGGTGCGCCGCGGGCCATCGTGCACCTGTACAACGCGGTGGCGCCGATCATGCGGCGTGTTGTGCTCGGCATGGACGAGGACCAGATCGTCGAGCTTGCAACGACGCACGCGCGCATGTTCAACGATTGCGCTGCCAAGCAGCCGGAAACGCAGTGGACCTTTCAGTACTCGCCAGAGATGTTCTCGGGAACCGATCTCGCTTTCTCGAAGCGTGTGGTCGATGCGGTGACCGAAGTTTGGCAGCCGACGGCCGAGCACAAGTGCATCGTCAATTTGCCTTCGACGGTCGAGCATTCGACGCCCAACATCTTCGCCGACATGATCGAGTGGATGCACCGCAACCTCGAGCGACGCGAAGCGATCGTGCTGTCGGTGCACCCGCACAACGACCGCGGCACCGGCACGGCTGCTGGCGAGTTCGCGTTGATGGCGGGTGCCGACCGCCTCGAAGGATGCCTCTTCGGCAACGGTGAGCGAACCGGCAACCTCGACTTGGTCAACGTCGCGCTCAACCTCTACACGCAGGGCGTGTCTCCCGGACTCGATTTCTCGAATATCGACGAGATCCGTGCGACCGTGGAGCAGTGCAACCAATTGCCAGTGCACCCGCGCCATCCGTATGTCGGCGACCTGGTTTACACGTCGTTTTCCGGCTCGCATCAGGATGCGATCAAGAAAGCCTTTTCGGCACGCAAGGAAGGCGACATTTGGGATATGCCCTATCTGCCGATCGATCCCAAAGATGTGGGACGCAGCTACGAAGCCGTCATTCGCGTTAACAGCCAGTCCGGCAAGGGCGGCATGGCGTACCTGCTCGAAAGCGAATATGGCCTTGAAATGCCGCGTCGCCTTCAGATGGAATTCATGCAGACGGTGCAAAAGGAGATGGACATCGCCGGCAAGGAACTCTCCGCCGCCGATCTCTACGCCATGTTCGAGCGCGAGTACGGATTGAAGGCGGCGCACGCGTTGCAGCACCGGGTGCTCGAGGAGCAGGGCGAGGGCGCCAATGCTCAGGTGGTGTTGCGCGGTGACCTGCCATGGCAAGGCGAAAGTCGACCTGTCGAAGGACGCGGCAACGGTCCGATCGATGCTTTTATCCATGCGCTGACCGATGCCACCGGGCACACAGTACGCGTCCTCGACTACCACCAGCACGCCATAGGCGCTGGTGCGGATGCGCAGGCCGTCGCTTACCTCGAACTCCGTGTCGACGAATCGCAGACCCTGTTCGGCGTGGGCATTGATGCCGACATCATTTCGGCGTCGCTCAAGGCTATCGTTTCGGGGCTGGAGCGCGCCAGGGCGCAAGGCGCCCGCAGCGCACAATCGCTCGCCGAACCCGCCTGAGGAGACACACGATGACCGACCAGCTGATCATTTTCGACACCACATTGCGCGATGGGGAACAGTCGCCGGGAGCTTCGATGACGCGCGACGAGAAGCTGCGCATCGCCAAGCAACTGGAGCGCCTGAAGGTCGATGTGATCGAGGCCGGTTTTCCTGCCAGCTCCAATGGCGACTTCGAGGCCGTGAAGGCGATCGCCAATGCGATCAAGGACTCGACCATCTGTGGCCTGTCGCGCGCCAATGACCGTGACATCTCACGCGCGGCCGAGGCACTGAAGGGTGCGGCCAACGGGCGCATCCACACTTTCATTGCCACGTCGCCGCTGCATATGGAGAAGAAGCTGCGCATGTCGGCGGACGAGGTGTTCGAGCAGGCCAAACTAGCGGTGCGCTTCGCCCGCAATCTGGTCGCCGATGTCGAGTTCAGCCCGGAAGACGGCTATCGCAGCGACATGGACTTTCTGTGCCGAGTGATCGAGGCAGTGATCAACGAAGGCGCCACCACCATCAACGTGCCCGACACCGTGGGCTATGCGATCCCCGAGCTGTACGGCACCTTCATCAAGACACTGCGCGAGCGCGTGCCGAATAGCGACAAGGCCGTGTGGTCGGTACATTGCCACAACGACCTCGGCATGGCGGTCGCGAACTCGCTGGCCGGCGTGAAGATCGGCGGCGCGCGACAGGTCGAATGCACGATCAACGGCCTGGGCGAGCGTGCGGGCAACTGTTCGCTCGAAGAGATCGTCATGGCAGTGAAGACGCGCCGCGACTACTTCGGGCTCGATATGAACATCGATGCAAAACACATCCTGGCAGCGAGTCGCATGGTCAGCCAGACCACCGGATTCGTGGTGCAGCCCAACAAGGCGGTCGTTGGTGCCAATGCCTTTGCGCATGCCTCTGGCATTCATCAGGACGGCGTGCTGAAGGCGCGCGACACCTATGAAATCATGAGGGCCGAAGACGTGGGCTGGGCCGCCAACAAGATCGTGCTGGGCAAACTGAGCGGCCGCAACGCGTTCAAGCAGCGGTTGATCGAACTTGGCGTCACGATGGAGAGCGAGGCCGAGATCAACGCCGCGTTCTCGCGCTTCAAAGAGCTGGCAGACCGAAAAAGCGAAATATTTGATGAAGACATCCTCGCGCTCGTCAGCGCAGAGGAAGTGTCAAACGTTGGGGACAAGTTTGCATTTGTATCGTTGGTGCAGCACAGCGAGACAGGCGAGCGGCCCCATGCCCGAATCGTGTTCACGGTGCAAGGCAAGGAAGTAGTCGGTGTTTCCGAGGGAAATGGCCCGGTCGATGCTTCATTGAAGGCGATCGAAGAACATGTGAAAAGCGGGGCTGAAATGGTCCTTTATTCGGTGAACGCCATCAGTGGTTCCACCGAAAGTCAGGGTGAAGTGACAGTTCGGCTTCAAAATGCCGGCCGGGTCGTCAACGGGGTGGGTGCAGACCCCGACATCGTGGTGGCGTCGGCCAAGGCTTATTTGAGTGCCCTCAATAAGTTACAGAGCCAAGCTGAGAGAGTAGCGGCGCAAGGTTGAGTTTTCGGGCGATCCTTTATTTCGATTCAAGAAGGGGACGCAAGTAACTGATATTGCGTGTCTTTTTTGATTTGGATACACTGCGGTCACATTCGCAACCGCTGGAGAGTTTTTTAATGCCCGAAGCCCGTCGTCATCGAGTTTCCAGCCAGCGGTTTCTACCCGCGTTCCGACTCGTCGCCGTTACCCTCATCGCCGTGTACAGCACGGCGTTTTTGTTGCCTGAAGCGCAAGCCGCCAGGAAGCACGAGGCACCGGTTGCCAAGAAGAGCCAGGCTGCTGGCGACAGCCGTGCCAAGGGTGCGAAGAGCGTTGCGCAGGCGCCCCATGCTGCAACCGCTAAACGCGGTGCCAAGACCGAGAAGGTCGTACGCGCCGACAACGAAGACCGTGTGGTCCGCGGCGGCCGCAACGTGGTTGCAACCATTCGGCAACGCGGTGGCAAGACCGTCGTCGCCGTGCAGCGCCGTTCCATCGTTCGCGTCGCAGAGGCGCCGCCCCGCTTGTCCTTCGGTCAGATGGCCGGCCTCAACCACACCGAAGACGCGCTTGACCTGAAGTCGAACGCCGCGCTGGTGATCGATCAGGACACGCGCGAAGTGCTGTTCAGCAAGAACGACCACGCCATCCTGCCGATCGCTTCACTCACCAAGCTCATGACCGGTCTGGTCATGAGTGAAGCCCGCCTGCCTAACGAAGAACTGATCACCATCGTCCAGGACGATGTCGACACTGAAAAGCACAGCAGCTCGCGATTGATGGTCGGCACCACGCTGTCGCGCGGCGAACTGTTGCACCTCGCACTCATGTCGAGCGAGAACCGCGCGGCACATGCGTTGGCCCGCACCTATCCAGGAGGCACCGCCACCTTTGTCAGCGTGATGAACGCCAAGGCGCGCCTGCTGGGGATGAAGGACACGCGTTACGTCGAGCCGACCGGTCTGTCGTTCAACAACCAGTCCAGCGCGCAAGATCTGGCCCTGCTGGTCAATGCGGCTTCTGCCGATGCCACGGTGCGTCAACTCTCTACTTCGCCTAACTACCAGGTCGAGGTGGGCAACCGCCTGCTGCAGTTCAACACGACCAACCGTCTGGTGAAGAACCCTGACTGGGACATCGGTGTGCAAAAGACCGGTTTCATCAACGAAGCGGGTCAATGCCTGGTGATGCAGACCAAAATCGCCGGCCGTAAGCTCATCATGGTGTTCCTGGATTCGGCCGGCAAACTGAGCCGCATTGGCGATGCCGAGCGTGTGCGCCGCTGGGTCGAAGCAACACATTTGATGTCGCCGGCAGCACGTCAGAGCGTTGCGACGGCTGACATCGCAGGCTGAGTCGATCTCGCTCTGCGCTCTCAATCGGCGCGCTGCTTAGGTGCCGATATGGCGCGACGGTGCTGTCAGTGACCCTTCATGCGGTCGTGACAGCGCCGTTTTCGTTGTAGCCCAACGCACCCGAGATTTCGTTGGCCGTGGCTTGCAGCTTCGGCAACCAGCCGTCGTCGAGCCGGTCGGCCGGTGCCGAGATCGACAAGCCAGCGATCAATTTGCCCTGGTCGTCGTAAATGCCAGCCGCCATGCAGCGCACGCCCAGCTCCAGCTCTTCGTTGTCCCGGGCAATGCCGTATTGCCGCGCTTTAGAGAGCTCGCGCTCTAGCGCCGGCAACTGCGTGATGCTGTTGCGTGTGTGGCCTGCGAGACCGGTGCGCGTCGCGTAGCTGCGAACCCGCTGCGGATCGTCGACCGCCAGAAACAGCTTGCCGGTCGATGTGAGGTGCAGCGGTGCACGGCCGCCGATGGCACGCACCACCTGCATGCCGGAGCGCTCGCTGTAGGCACGTTCGATGTAGACGATTTCGTCCCCCTGGCGCATGCTGAGATTGACGGGTTGCTGTGTGAGCTTGTGCAGTTCGCGCATCGGCGTCAGCGCGGCGTCGCGCACGTTGAGGCGACCTTTGACGAGGTTGCCCAGTTCGAGCAGCCGCATCCCCAGCCGGTAGCTGCCGGCCTCCGGCCGGTCGACGAAGCGACCTACTGCCAGGTCATTCAGGATGCGGTGGGTGGTCGAGGGGTGCAGGCCGGTCTTTTCGCTGATTTCCTTCAGCGACATCGCGTCCTCGCGGGACGCGAGAACGTCGATCAGCGAAAACATGCGCTCGATGACCTGGACGACAGGTGTGGCGGGACCGTCGGAGGGGGGTTTTCTCATGGCAGCAATCCGTGTTGACGGACGTCCATTTTACTTTGTGAAATCGCCGCCCGGCTGCCAACGACCTTCAATCAGCACTTCATGTGGCGCATAGCGCGCTTTGTAGTTCATTTTGGCGCTGCCCTCGATCCAATAGCCAAGGTACACGTGCGACAGCCCCAACCGCTTCGCCTGCTCGATCTGCCAGAGCACGCCGTAGTTGCCATAGGCTGCACCAGCGTCGGGTTCGTAGAAGGTATAGACGGCAGAGATGCCATCGTTCAGCACGTCGAGGATCGACACCATCTTGAGCGCACCGGCACTGCCGTCGGCCAGCGTCTCCCGAAATTCGACGAGCCGCGAATTCACGCGGCTTTGCAGCAGGAACTGCGTGTACTGGTCGATGCTGTCGTGGTCCATGCCGCCGCCGGAATGGCGACCGGTTTGATAACGCAGATAGAGTTGGTAATGCTCTGGCACGAAACACAGCTTGAGCACCCGCGCTTGCAGATTTTCGTGCTTCGCGCGAGCACGGCGTTGGCTGCGGCTCGGCTGAAACTCGTTGACCTGAACACGCAGCGGAATGCAGGCGCTGCAGCCGTCGCAGTAGGGCCGATAAGTGAACATGCCGCTGCGCCGGAAGCCGGTCAACACCAGCTCGGAGTAGGTGTCGTTGTGGATCAAATGACTCGGAGTAGCAACTTGCGAACGCGCTTGACGGTCCGGCAAATAGCTGCACGGATAGGGCGCAGTCGCATAGAACTGCAGCGTGTGGAGCGGTAGGTCCTTGAGATGCGTCACGTCGTCGAAAAATGTCGCGCTGAGAGGAGTTCATTCCAGTATACGGGCTCAAAATTCCACTGTGGCGCGCTTTGTCGATGGGCCTGAACGGCGTTTGCTACGTGCGACACGAAGCTGGCACGCGGCATCTCGCGCGCGCCCAAGCTGGTCAGATGCGCCGTGTTCTGCTGGCAGTCGATCATGGCAATACCGTGACGACGGCACAGGCACACGAGCGCCGACAGCGCGATCTTCGACGCATCGGGCTGCCGCGTGAACATCGACTCGCCGAACACCGCGCCGCCGATCGCCACGCAATACAAACCTCCGGCCAGCTCACCGTCGATCCACGTCTCGACGCTGTGCGCAAAACCTGCGCGATGCAAAGCGACATAGGCCTCGACCATTTCCGGAACGATCCAGGTGCCCGACTGTCCGGCACGCGGCGCCTTTGAGCACGCGGTGATCACGGCCTCGAAGTTCCGGTCGACGCGAATCTCGCAGCGTGCCGTCGCCGCGAATTGCGCCAGTGTTTTGCGCAACGACCGATGCAGTTTGAAGCGCGCCACTTCCAGCACCATGCGCGGATCCGGGCTCCACCACAAGATTGGCTGACCCTCGCTGAACCACGGGAAGATGCAGTGGCTGTAAGCCTGCAACAGCGACGGCACATCGAGTGCGCCGCCGGCGGCCAGTAGCCCGGGCACCGGGTCGGCCTCACCCCAAGCCGACGCCGGGTCGGGCAGCGGGTCGCCGGGTTCGAGCCATGGAACTTGCATGGCCCCAGGTATACACGGCTTCGCGATATCCCTGCATACCCCGGCATTACATACCGTCAGCCTTGATTCGCCGAAGCTTCTATAGTGCGCAGGCGCGCGCGCTCAGCGCCCCGGTCAGCCCCCACACGACGAAATAAATCCCGCGAGGACTCATCTTGAATACTGAAGTTACTTCCGCCGCCTCCAGCCTACCCGCCCCGTCGGGTCCGCTTCGCTTCGGCAGTGGCCAGGCCGTACGCCGGCTCGAAGACGAAAGCCTGCTTGCAGGCACCGGCCGCTACACCGACGACGTTACGTTGCCCGGACAGGGCTACCTCGTGTTCTTGCGGTCACCGTATCCGCACGCGCTCATCAAGTCTGTCGACACCGCTGCAGCGAGCGCCATGCCGGGCGTGTTGCGCGTGATCACCGGCGCTGAAATGGCCGAAGCCGGCGTCAAGCCGATGGCTGGCGTGGCCGGTTTCAAGCGCGGCGATGGCAGCGATTGCGTATCGCCGCCACGCTACGCGCTGGCACACGAGCGGGCGCGCTTCGTCGGCGAGCCCGTGGTGGCGGTCGTCGCCGACAGCGTTCAGCAAGCTCGCGATGCAGCCGAAGCCGTGATGGTCGACTACGAAGACCTGCCGATGGTCGTCGACGTGCAAAGCGCAACAGCCGAAGGCGCGCCGCTGCTTGACGATGCCGCTACCGGCAACATCTCGGCCGAGATGCGGCACGGCAGCGCAGAAGAGACGGTGGCAGCGTTCGCCAAGGCGAGCCATGTGGTTACGCTGGACATCGCCAACCAGCGTGTCGTGGCGCTGACCATCGAGCCGCGCTCGGTGCTTGCCGACTTCGATGCCGCGACAGACCGGACGACGATCCGCATGAGTACGCAGATGCCGTCAGGCGTGCGCGATACGGTGTGTGCATGCCTCGGACTCGCCAAAGAAAAAGTCCGCGTCGTGGTCGGCGATGTAGGCGGCGGATTCGGCATGAAGACCAGCGCGTACCCCGAAGACGTGGTCGTGGCCTACGCCTCGCGCGCAGTCAAACGCCCAGTGAAATGGGTGAGCGAACGCAGCGAGGAATTTCTCTCGTCCGCACATGGCCGGGACATCGAAACGCAAGCCGAACTCGCACTCGCAGCCGACGGCAAGATCCTCGGCCTGCGCATCAAGACGCTGGCCAACGTCGGCGCTTATGCCACCGGCACTGGCGTCGCCATCCAGTTGCTGATCGGCCCTTGGGTGCAGACCAGCGTGTACGACATCCAGACCATCGACTTCCACTTCAAGGCGGTGCTTACCAACACCGCACCGACCGGTGCCTACCGTGGCGCTGGCCGGCCCGAGGCGATCTTCACGATCGAGCGTCTGATGGACGAAGCCGCGCGCCAGACCGGTATCGACCGCGTTGCGCTTCGCCGTCGCAATTTCATCCATCCCGATCAGATGCCGTACAAGAATCCGATGGGGCAGACCTACGACACGGGGCAGTTCGAATCGGTGATGAACCAGGGCTTGGCACTGGCCGATTGGGACGGCTTCGAAGCCCGTGTTGCAGCCTCGGCGAAGGAAGGCAAGCAACGCGGCCTCGGCATCGCGACCTTTCTGGAATGGACCGGTGGCAACGTTTTCGAAGAGCGCGTGACGGTTTCGGTGCACGCAGACGGCGTCATCGAAGTGTTCTCCGCCGTCAATGCGATGGGGCAGGGCATCGCAACTTCTCTGGCGCAGTTGGCAGTCGACGCTTTCGGCGTGCCGATCGAGAAAGTGCGCATCGTGCTGGGCGACACCGATCGCGGCGATGGTTTCGGCAGCGCCGGCTCGCGTTCGCTCTTTACCGGCGGCTCGGCTGTACGCGTCGGCGCCGAACGCACCATCGACAAGGCCCGTGATCTGGCTGCGAAAGAGTTCGAGGCCGCTGCCGCTGACGTGACTTACGCCAACGGCGTGTTCACCGTCGCTGGCACCGACCTCAAGCTAGACCTGTTCGCGCTGGCCGGCAAGCAACCCGAGCGCGAAATCTTCGTCGATTCGACCAGCGCCGTCGCTGGCCCGACATGGCCCAACGGCTGCCATATCTGCGAGATCGAGATCGATCCGCCGACCGGCGATGTCACCGTGGTCGCCTACAGCTCGGTCAACGATGTCGGCCGTGTGATCAACCCGATGATCGTGCGCGGCCAGCTCGATGGTGGCGCGGTGCAGGGCATAGGCCAGGCGCTTTACGAACAGGTGGTGTACGACCGAGAAACCGGGCAGCCGGTGACCGGCAGCCTGATGGACTATGTGGCACCGCGGGCCGATGTCATCGAGTCGATGTTCAAGATGGAAATGGATGAGTCGACGCCCTGCAAGAACAACCCGCTGGGGGTGAAGGGTGTGGGCGAGCTCGGCACCATTGGCGCGACGCCGGCAGTGGTCAATGCGGTGGCAGATGCGTTCGCGCGCAACGGGCTGGGCTCGAAGACGGCGCACCTGCAGATGCCGCTAAGCCCCTCGCGGGTGTGGCACGCGATGCAAGAAACCTCTACCGTCTGAAGGCTACGGCGCGGCCATCCTCGGCCGCATCATCGGCTACGGTAATTGCGCCGGCCGCTCAGAACTCTTCGAGCGGCAGGCCCACGTAGTTTTCCGAAAGCGAGGTCGACGCCGCGTGCGAATGCACAAGGTAGTCGAGCTCCGCTTCCTGGATCTTCTGGCCGAACTCGCCCGTCTCGGGGAAACGATGCATGAGCGAGGTGAACCACCATGAGAAGCGCTCGGCCTTCCAGACGCGGCGCAGGCAGAGATCCGAGTACCGGTCCAGCCCCGATGCGCTCTTCTCGCCGTAAAAAATCTCGAGTGATCGCGCGAGGTAGCCGACATCGGCCGCCGCGAGGTTGAGCCCCTTGGCGCCGGTCGGCGGCACGATGTGCGCCGCATCGCCAGCCAGAAACATCGAGCCGAAGCGCATTGGCTCCGCCACGAAACTGCGCAGCGGTGCGATGCTCTTTTCGATCGACGGACCGGTGATCAGCCGCTCGCGAGCTTCTGGGTCGAGGCGAGATCGCAGCTCGTTCCAGAACGCTTCATCGCTCCAGTTCTCTACGCGCTCTTCGGTCGGCACCTGCACGTAGTAGCGGCTGCGGGTCGCGCTCCGCATACTGCACAACGCAAAGCCGCGGGCGGTGTTGGCGTAGATGAGTTCGTGCGACACGGGAGGCACATCGGCCAGCACCCCGAGCCAGCCGAAGGGGTAGACCTTTTCGTAGATGTGCAGCGCATCGACCGGCACGCTGGCACGGCTGACGCCGTGATAACCGTCGCAGCCGGCGATGAAGTCGCACTCGATCTCGTGCGTCTGCCCGTCTTTCTCGTAGCGGACGCGTGGGTGCGACGAGTCGAAATCGTGCAGGCTGACCGGCGATGCGCTGTAGATGGTCGTGAGCCCAGCGGCGCTGCGCGCCTCCATCAGGTCGAGTGTGACCTCGGTTTGGCCGTACACCGTAACCTGCTTACCATCCGTGAGGCCACGCATGTCTATGCGATGTCGCTCGCCTTTGAAGAGCAATTCGATGCCTCCGTGCGGCAGCCCTTCGGCGCGCGCCCGTGCGTCGACACCTGCCCGCGCCAGCAAGTCCATCGTGACCTGCTCGAGCACGCCGGCACGGATGCGGCCCCGCACATAGTCGCCGGTCTGGCGCTCGACGACGATGTTGTCGATGCCGGCTTTGTGCAGCAACTGGCCGAGCAGCAGGCCGGCCGGCCCCGCTCCGATGATGGCAACTTGGGTTCGCATGTCTGACTCCGTTCTGTCCGTCTTGGTTGCTTGTAGCGTAGGGCGAAGTGCTTGCTGCCAGGTGCCGACGACGTAAGCCTTGTGCGATCATGCGAATTGCTGCGCGATCATCGCGCAACAGTTCCAGCGCCATCACTCGCAATGACCATCGCCAAGCCCGACTTCATCGAAGGCATCGCCAAAGGCATGGCGGTGTTGGAGAGTTTCGACACTGAGCGCCAACGGCTCAACGCCACGCTTGCGGCCGAGCGCGCTGGCTTGACGCGCGCAGCCGCACGTCGTCATCTGCTGACGCTCGCGCACCTGGGCTACCTGGAAACCGATGGCAGTTACTTCTGGATGTCGCCGAAGGTGCTTCGCTTTTCCGGTAGCTATCTTGCTTCGTCGCGCCTGCCTCGTGCTTTGCAACCGACGCTCAACCGGCTCGCAGCGCAGACCGGCGAATCGTTTTCAGCGGTGGTGCTCGATGGCGAAGAGGTGGTCATCGTCGCGCGCAGCGGCAGTTATGGCATGCCGACGCGCGTGCTGGCGTACGGACTGCATCTTGGCGCGCGTTTGCCGGCGCACGCTACGTCGACCGGCCGCGTGCTGCTCGCCGCGCTGACGCCGGCGCAGCTCTCGCTTTGGCTGAAGGGCCGCACCTTGCCACGCCTCACGCCTCACACCGTCACGCAGGCGCGGCTGCTGCGCCAATGCATTACCGAGGCGCGCAAGCAGGACTGCAGTTTCGCAGGCGAAGAGCATGAATTGGGAGTGCAGGCACTGGCCGTGCCGCTGCGCAATATGCAGGGGCAGACAGTGGCGGCGCTGAACGTGGTCTTGTCGGGCGGACGGCACGATGCGGACGCGTTGCTGCGCCAGATGCTGCCTTTGTTGTTCGAGGCTGCGCGCGAACTCAGGGCGCTGCTTTAAGGCGCGTTAAGCCCCATCGAAGTTCACCGGTTCAAAATCAGACCACCATGCGACTGCTCCTGCTCGAAGACGACGTGATGATCGGCGAGGCCGTGCTCGACCTGCTGCGTGCGGAGGACTATGCGGTCGACTGGGTGAAGGATGGCGAGGCAGCAGACTTTGCCTTGCGCTCTCAGCAATACGACCTGGTTCTGCTCGACCTCGGCGTGCCGAGGCGCGACGGTCTAGAGGTCCTGCGTAGCCTGCGCGCTCGCAAACAACGCATGCCGGTGCTGATCGCGACAGCGCGCGACTCCATTCAACAGCGCATCGAAGGCCTCGACGCCGGCGCCGACGATTACGTGATCAAACCCTACGATCTCGACGAGTTGCTCGCCCGCATTCGTGCGTTGCTGCGGCGTGCGTCGGGCCGCGCCGAGCCGGTGTACGAGCACATGGGCGTGAGCATCAACCCGGCCACTCGCGAGGTCACGGTGGCCGGCCAACCCGTCGTTCTGTCGGCGCGCGAGTGGGCAGTGCTGGAGCCGTTGCTGGCGCGGCCCGGCATGGTGCTGTCGCGCGCGCAGATCGAAGAAAAGCTCTACAGCTGGAAAGACGAAATCAGCAGCAACGCCATCGAGGTCTACGTGCACGGCCTGCGCAAGAAGCTCGGCGCCGACCTGATCCGCAACGTGCGGGGCGTTGGCTACATGGTGCCGAAGGCATGAGGGCGCCGAGAACATGACGGGCGCGATGACCGGCTCGCTGCGCGCGCGCCTCTTGTGGTTTTTGCTCGCGGCCATTGTCTTGGCAGCCGGCGTGCAGGCGCTGGTGGCGTACCGTACGGTGCTGAACGAAGCCGACGAAATTTTCGACTATCACATGCAGCAGATGGCGCTGTCGCTTCGCGCCGGTTTACCACCGAGTGCGGCAGTGGGCGGCATCGGCGCCGGCGAACAGAACTTCGAGTTCGTGGTGCAGGTCTGGACCACCGAGGGCGTGCGAATTTTCGAATCAGCGGAAGAGGCCGCGTTGCCGCAACTCGCGGTGCTCGGCTTTGCCGACGTGCGAGCGCGCGGCACGACTTACCGCGTGTTTTCGGTGCAGACCCACGGTCTCGTCATTCAGGTGGCGCAGGACCTCCGGGTGCGCAAGCGCATGGCGGGCGCGCTGGCGTTACGCACGATTGGGCCGATCGCGCTGATGGCACCGCTGTTGATGCTGGTCGTGTGGTGGGTGGTGAGCCGGTCTCTCGCGCCGGTGGCGCGTGTGCGTCGTCAGGTTGCCGCGCGCGAGGCCAACGAGCTGTCGCCGGTGAGCGAAGAAGGCTTGCCCGAGGAAGTGCGGCCGCTGGTGCACGAACTCAATCTGCTTTTCGATCGGGTGCGCCATGCATTCGACGCACAGAAGCACTTCGTGGCCGACGCGGCGCACGAGTTGAGGTCGCCGCTGACCGCGCTCAAGTTGCAGGTGCAGAGCTTGCAGCGTGCACCTGACGAGGCGACACGCAACATCGCTATCGGAAGATTGGCAGCGGGCATCGATCGCGCGACGCGACTGGTCGAACAGATGCTGGCATTGGCGCGCCACGAGGCCAGCATGGCGGCGGGCGCCAAGCCCGAGCAAGTCGACCTCAACGAAGTCGCGCGGCTGGCTGTGTCCGACGCCATTGCCAACGCACAGGCCCGGCGCATAGACATCGGCGTCGCGCATGCCGATGCGAATGTGGCGGCAGTGGTTGTGCAAGGCCAGCCGGAGGCGCTGCGCATGATGCTGCGTAACCTGCTCGACAACGCCGTCAAGTACACGCCCGAAGGCGGCCGGGTCGACATCGGCATTGCGCAGCGCGATGCGGGTGTCGAGCTGAGCGTCGACGACAGCGGCCCCGGCCTGCCGGAGAGCGAACGAGGGCGCGTGCTCGACCGTTTCTATCGTTCTGGTGAACCACAGGCACCCGGCAGCGGACTGGGCCTGGCCATCGTCAAATCGATTGCCGACCTTCATGACGCCACGGTGTCGCTGGGCGCATCGCCGAGCCTCGGCGGTCTGCGCGTCCTGATCCGGTGGGAAGACAGGACCGGCAAGACCGACACGGCCGGCAAGACCTGAGCTGCCTCGCGTTTAAGCAGCGCTTAAGTCAGCGCTGCGACATTCCTTTCATTGCATGTTCCTTACCGCTTTGAAAGGCTTCCGAAATGAACGCATCCCGTCTCACTTCCCCGCGCGCCATCGTGCTCGCACTCGCCGCGGCCGGTGTGCTTGGCGCGGCAGCCACGGGCGCTTACACCAGCGCCAACGCGCTGGGCTCCGGCACGCCGACCGTCATCACCGCACCGGCGGCTTCGGTCGCACCGCAGATCACCTTGCCGGACTTCTCGACCATCACCACGCGTGATGGCCCGGCCGTGGTCAACATCAGTGTGACGGGCGTCACCAAGACTGCCGACGAAGACGGCGCTGCGGGTCTCCAGGGCATCGACCCCAACGATCCGATGTACGAGTTCTTCAAGCGTTTCCAGGGCCAGATGCCGCACGGTCAGCGTGGCCATCCGGGCCAGGGCGGCGGTGAGCATGAGACGCCGATGCGCGGCCAGGGCTCTGGCTTCATCATCAGCGCCGACGGCACCATCCTTACCAACGCACACGTCGTGAAGGATGCGAAGGAGGTCACCGTCAAGCTGACCGATCGACGCGAATTCCGCGCCAAGGTGCTCGGCGTTGATGCCAAAACCGACATTGCAGTGCTCAAGATCGAGGCCAAAAACCTGCCTACGCTGGCGCTCGGCAACACCAAGGACCTGAAGGTCGGCGAATGGGTGCTGGCGATCGGTTCGCCGTTCGGTTTCGAGAACACGGTGACGGCCGGCGTGGTGAGCGCCAAGGGCCGCACCTTGCCCGACGACAGCTACGTGCCCTTCATCCAGACCGACGTTGCCATCAACCCCGGCAACTCCGGTGGCCCGCTGTTGAACTCACGCGGTGAGGTCGTCGGCATCAACTCGCAGATCTACACCCGCAGTGGCGGCTATCAGGGCGTGTCCTTCGCGATCCCGATCGACGTCGCGGTGCAGATCAAGAACCAGATCGTCGCGACCGGCAAGGCGACGCACGGCAAGCTGGGCATCGCGATCCAGGAAGTGAACCAGGCCTTTGCCGACTCCTTCAAGCTGGACAAGCCCGAAGGCGCGCTGGTCGCGAACATCGAGAAGGGCAGCGCCGGCGACCTGGCGGGCCTGCGCACGGGTGACGTCATCCGCAAGGTCGATGGCGAGCCGATCATTTCGTCGGGCGATCTGCCGGCCATCATCGGCCAGCAAGCACCGGGCACCAAGGTAACGCTGGAAGTGTGGCGCCAGGGCGAGCGGCAGACGTTGACCGCCAAGTTGGGCGACGCCAGCGAGAAGTCGACCAAGGTCGCCAAGGCGGACGACGCGGCAGGAAAGGGCAAGCTGGGTCTCGCGCTGCGTCCGTTGCGGCCGCAGGAGCAGCGCGAGGCAGCCGTCGAGGGCGGCTTGCTGATCGAAGACAGCGCTGGTCCCTCAGCGATGGCGGGCGTACAGGCCGGCGATGTGCTGCTGGCCATCAACGGCACGCCGGCGAAGACCGTCGAGCAAGTGCGCGATATTGCGGCCAAGGCTGACAAATCGGTTGCATTGCTGATACAGCGCGGCAGCGACAAGATCTTTGTGCCGGTGCGCGTCGGTTAAATAGCGAGACTTCGCACTGTGAAAGCCTGCTACCCGTTGGGTAGCAGGCTTTTTTTGCGATTAATTTCCCTGCATTTGTTAATTTCAGGTAATTGAGCAACGCCTTCTCGCTGATTGATCGAATTGCCGGCATGAGCGTGATTTTTATTACGCGAAAAGTTCCTGTCTCGCAACTACAGTGCGTCACGTTCGAAAACAAACGCATCTGCAGGGAAATGACAATGGAATCTCTTTTTTTACTACTAACCGCATGGACAGCCATTCTTTGCTACTTTGCATGGGTTGTTTACGGTCGTCGCTTTTCGGGAGCTATACAAAAAATAAATTTGAAGCCGGCAAGCGATACATCTCAGGTTGAAATCTTCTCCTGTCTGTTGAGCGGAAATATTGCATTGATCGAAAAAGATAATTTCAATCAACTGGCCAGTTCGTTATCGTCAGAAAAAATTCAACAGGCTTTATTTCGTTATTGGCAAATTGAAGGACCCGAGTCTTTCTCGGTGGGATTGCAGCAGGCTTTCTTCCAGCTCGGCGACACACATGCAATCGAGCGCGAAGCATTCAGCGCCTGGAACACCGGTTTTGCGTGCAATACGGCCACTTACATCAGGCTCTTCGATGTCTGCAAGTTTCTATCGGTCAATGCGGCGTTGATCGAGCCCGGCCGTATCGGTGCTCGCCAGCTCAACATGACGGCTTGGGACATCCAGCGTCTGGCTTATCTCGTGCGACTCGGTCATGCCGCGCACTACATGTCGCGCGACGCTGCTCTGCAATCGTTGCGTCGGCTCAGCGTGGCTGCACGGGCCCACTATGCAAGCTGGGAAGACTTTTCAATCTCGGCGCTGATCGGCATGGGTGTGCGCTCGGAGGTCGACGTGTTGCAAGCCAGCGTCTGGCATGGCTTTGCACAGACGCATGTTGCGTTGACTGCAGTGGACGGAGCGCCTTTTGCGCAGGTCGCCTGGACGCCCGGCGTTCAGGCCCCTAAGCAAGTCCCTCGGCAAACGCATGTAGCGCGCACCAACCCACTGGGCGATGCGCGGGCGCCGGTCGTAACCGGCCTGTGAAGTAGAGGAATCACAGCAGGAATCACCGCAGGAGATCACCGCAGGTTAGGTTTGTTTGCGCATACGGGACGGTGCGTCGGGCACGCGACTGACTTTGCGCGGCGGTGGCGGCGGCAAGGGCGTGATCGTCGGGTCTGCAGCGTTGTCGGCGTGATCGATCTTCGGGAAAATGCGGCGATGCAGATCGAACGCGGAAAGCCCACCACCATCGACTTGTACGTCAAAGGCGCGACCGACGCAGAAAAGGCGTGCGGCGCTGCGGCCGCTTTCGCCTTCTTCGACGCGCATCGCGTGTCACCGTGGGATGCGGCCCGCGCTTACTTCATCCGCGAAGCACAGGAGAAGGCCGCCACGCTCGGCCACTCGCTGGAGATGACGCCGCGGGAGCGCGAGTGGGCCGACGTCTTCGACCGGTCGGAGCAGGTGGCGCTCGATGCCTGCTGTGCCGGGTGGGCATCGATTCCAGCGGGCGCGCATTTCGTGTTGAACGGCGATGTACCTGAAAACTATTCGGGCGATCCGGATGCGTAGTCGATCGGAGACCCCATGACTGAAAAAATCGAATCGAAACGCGCGAGCGACCTGCTGTGGAACGCCTGGAACGACCACGCGGTCCTGGACCGGTTGCCCGACGACTGCCGACCCACGCGTCGCGCCGATGGCTATGCCGTGCAGCAGCACATCGAGGCGCGCAGCCACACGACGCTCTACGGCTGGAAGATCGCCGCCACCAGCGTGGCAGGCCAGAAACATATCGGGGTGACGGGTCCGCTCGCAGGTCGCCTCCTGCGCGAGCGCGTGGCAGATGTGGGCGCAACGCTCTCGCTGAACGGCAACCGCATGGCGGTCGCGGAGGCCGAGTTCGCCTTCCGCATGAGACACAACCTGCCGTCGCGCAGTGCACCGTATTCGTTTGCCGAGGTGATGGACGCCGTCGGCTCGCTACATCCTTCCATCGAGGTGCCAGATTCGCGCTACGCCGACTTCGTTACGGCCGGAGAGGCGCAGTTGATTGCCGACAATGCCTGCGCGCACGAATTTGTCGAAGGGCCTGTCGCGCCCAATACCTGGCGTGACATGGACCTGGCTGCGCACGCGGTCCATGCGACGGTCGATGGGACATCGCGTCGATACGAACGAAGCGGCAGCGGTGCGGCGGTGCTCGGCGATCCGCGCGAAGCGCTGGTTTGGCTGGTCAATGAGCTTTCATCGCTGCACATTGCGCTGCGGGCCGGACAGATCGTGACCACCGGCGCCTGCATCGCGCCACTCGAGGTCGCGCCCGGCGATCACGTGCTGGCCGACTTCGGCGTGCTGGGCTCGGTCGACATTCGATTCGCGGACTGACAAGGTCGCGCCCCAAACATCCAGCGGCTGTGAGCGCATCACGGCCTCGAATTCCGGCCCGGCTTTCAGCTCCGGGTAGCCAACTGCCCCAGCGCGAACACCGAGTTCGGTCCCTTGGGCATTCTCGGCTTGGCGCGTTGCCGATTGGCTGGCAGGCTGACGGCCACCATCTCGCGCATCGAACTGCGCTGTGCCGCCTCGGGCCGCACCAGTGATTGCAAAGTGACAGAGTCGAGGTAGTCGACGACCTGCCGCCCCAAGGAGGCCCAGAGTTCCATCGTCGTCACTCGATCGGGGCTCGGCGCCGCCCGCCGCTCGGTGTCTCGCGCGGGAGGCACGGGACCGTCGACGGCGAAGAGGATGTCGGCCACTGTGATCTTCGACGCGTCGCGCGCCAACGCGTAGCCGCCGCCGGGACCACGTGTCGAAGCCACGAGTTCGTGTCGACGCAAGCGCGCGAACAACGCCTCGAGATAGGACAACGAGACGTTTTGCCGCTGGCTCAGGATGCTGAGATTGATAGGGCGGTCAGACGCGTTTTCGGCCATGTCGAGCATGGCGGCGACGGCGAAGCGACCTTTGGTGGTGAGGCGCATGGTGACAGTCTCCAGAGTGGGTGGTGTTCGGTTCTGTTCGGGTTCTGTTGAACTTGTTTGACCACTCTAAATTCTTTGTCACTTCAGGAAAATTCGAATAATTGCCACCAACCCTTCGAAGTTTCCGAAGCATCTATCTTTGCGCGTCGGCTCTAGCGATCGAAAGCGGGCCGCTTCGGATCGAACTTCCAGCCAGGAATCAGCGCCTGCATTGCCGTCGCATCGTCACGTGAGCCGAGCCCGTGCTGCTTGTACAGCTGGTACGCCTTCTCGACTTCGGCCATGTCCAGTTCGACGCCCAGTCCCGGTTTCTTCGGCACCTGTACGTGGCCGCCGACGATCTGCAGCGGCTCCTTCGTTAGTCGCTGACCGTCTTGCCAGATCCAGTGCGTGTCGATGGCGGTCACCTTGCCAGGCGCCGCCGCACCGACGTGCGTGAACATCGCCAACGACACGTCGAAGTGATTGTTCGAGTGACTGCCCCAGGTCAGGCCCCAGTCGCGGCAGGTCTGCGCGACGCGCACCGAACCCGCCATGGTCCAGAAGTGCGGGTCCGCCAGCGGGATGTCGACCGACTGCAGTGAGAGCGCATGCGTCAGCTGACGCCAGTCGGTGGCGATCATGTTGGTCGCGGTCGGCAGGCCGGTGGCGCGGCGGAATTCGGCCATCACCTCGCGGCCTGAAAAACCGTCTTCGGCTCCACAGGGGTCCTCTGCATAAGCGACCAACCCGCGCATGCGATGACCCAGGCGGATCGCATCTTTCAGCAGCCAGCCGCCGTTCGGATCGAGCGTGACGCGCGCCTCGGGAAAGCGCTCGTGCAGCGCGACGATGGCGTCGACTTCTTCGTCGCCACGCAGCACGCCGCCTTTGAGTTTGAAGTCGTTGAAGCCGTATTTGGCGCGCGCCGCTTCGGCCAGCGCGACGATGGCTGCGGGCGTCATGGCTTTCTCGTGCCGAAGGCGAAACCAGTCGTTGTCGGCATCAGCGTCCGTGACGTAGGGCAGGTCGGTCTTCGCCTTGTCGCCGACGTAGAAAAGATAGCCCAGCATCTCGACCGAGTCGCGTTGCTGGCCTTCGCCGAGCAACGCTGCGACCGGCACATCGAGGTGCTGGCCGAGCAGGTCGAGCAGGGCAGATTCGATGGCCGTTACCGCATGAATGGTGGTGCGCAGGTCGAAGGTCTGCAGGCCGCGACCGCCGCTGTCGCGATCTGCGAACTTCGTCTGCACTTCTTGCAGCAGGCGCTGTTGCGAACCGAGCGGCTGACCGACGACCAGCGGGCGCGCGTCTTCGAGGGTCTGGCGGATCTTTTCGCCGCCCGGCACCTCGCCTACGCCGGTGCGGCCGGCGCTGTCGGTGAGGATGAGGATGTTGCGGGTGAAGAAGGGACCGTGCGCGCCGCTCAGGTTGAGCAGCATGCTGTCGCGCCCCGCCACCGGAATGACGCGCAGTTCGGTGATGCGCGGGGTGGAAGATTCAGGCATCGCTTGTCTCCATATTCAGAGCCTCATTCATTACGCCAATGTGTACGCCGTCTTCACCGTGGTGAAGAACTCCTGCGCGTACTTGCCTTGCTCGCGCGGCCCGTAGCTCGAACCCTTGCGGCCGCCGAAGGGCACGTGGTAGTCGACCCCCGCAGTCGGCAGGTTGACCATCACCATGCCGGCCTGGCTGTGCCGCTTGAAGTGCGTCGCGTACTTGAGGCTGGTGGTTGCAATGCCCGCCGACAAACCGAACTCCGTGTCGTTGGCGGTGAAGAGCGCTTCGTCGTAGTTCTTGACCTTGATGACACTTGCCACCGGTCCGAAGATCTCTTCCTTGTTGATACGCATCGACGCCACCGATTCGCTGAAGAGCGCCGGCGACATGTAGAAGCCCTCGGTCGCGAGCTTGAGGCGTTCGCCGCCGGCGGCCAGCGTGGCGCCTTCGTCCTTGCCGATCTGCACGTACTCCAAGTCCTGGTCGAGCTGGCTCTGGCTGGACACCGGGCCGACATCGGTACCTGCGGTGAGCGCATCGCCCACCTTGATCTTCGCCATGCGTTCTTTCATCGCGTCGATGAACTTCGGGTAGATGCCTTCGGTCACGATGAGGCGGCTCGACGCCGTGCAGCGCTGGCCGGTCGCGTAGAAGGCGCTTTGCACGCTGAGCTCGACGGCTTGCGCCAGGTCGGCGTCGTCGAGCACGACTTGCGGGTTCTTGCCGCCCATTTCGAGCTGCACCTTCTTTTGGTTCGTCACGCACTGGATGCCGATCGCACGACCCACGCCGACCGAGCCGGTGAAGCTGATCGCGTGCACGCCGGGGTGATTCACCAGTGCGTTGCCGATGACGCTACCGCGGCCCATCACCAGGTTGAAGACACCGGCCGGAATGCCCGAGCGGCTGATGATCTCGGCCAGTGCCCAGGCGCTGCCCGGCACCAGGTCGGCGGGCTTCAACACCACGCAATTGCCAAAGGCCAGGGCAGGCGCGATCTTCCAGGCCGGGATCGCGATTGGGAAGTTCCAAGGCGTGATGAGGCCGACGACGCCGACCGGTTCGCGCGTGATCTCCACGCCGATGTTCGGTCGCACCGAAGGCAGCAGTTCGCCCGACAGCCGCAGGCATTCGCCCGCGAAGAACTTGAAGATCTGGCCGGCCCGCGTGGCCTCGCCGATGCCTTCGGGCTTGGTCTTTCCTTCTTCGCGAGCGAGCAGCGTGCCGAGTTCTTCCTTGCGCGCAAGGATCTCGGTGCCGATCTTGTCGAGCGCATCGGAGCGGGCCTGGATGCTGCCGGTGGCCCAGGCCGGGAAGGCGGCGGTAGCGGCTGCCACAGCGGCTTCGACATGCGCAGCGTCGCCCTGCGTGTACTCGGCGATGGTGTCGCCGAGGTTCGACGGGTTCAGGTTCGGGCTGTAGCTGCTGCCCTTGGTCCACTCGCCGCCGATGAGGTTGTCGTGTTGTTGCATGTGTTGGCTTTCAGAGGCCTTGCGGGCCGAGCTTGTCGATAAGAACCTTCAGCATCTCGACTTCGTCGGGCTTCAGGTCGGTGAGTGGGGGGCGAACCGGGCCGGCGCTGTGGCCGACGATGGTCGCGCCTGCCTTGACGATGCTCACGGCATAGCCCTGCATGCGGTTGCGGATCTCCAGGTACGGCATGAAGAAGTCTTTGAGCAATCGATGCTGAGTCGCCATGTCGTCGTCGCGCACGGCTGCGTAGAACTGCATCGCCGTCTTCGGGATGAAGTTGAAGACTGCCGACGAATAGACGGGCGTACCCATCGCTTTGTACGCAGCGGCATAGACCTCCGCCGTCGGCAAGCCGCCGAGGTAGGCGAAGCGGTCGCCCATGCGCTGGTACACAGCGACCATCGCCTCGATGTCGCCCACGCCGTCCTTGAAGCCGACGAGGTTAGGGTTGCGCTCCGCCAGGCCTGCGAGCGTGTCGGGCTTGAAGCGCGTGGCGCCGCCGCGGTTGTAGACCACCACGCCGAAGTCGACGCTCTTGCACACCGCGTCGACGTGTGCGGCCAGGCCTTCCTGACCTGCTTCGGTGAGGTAATGCGGCATCAAAAGGATGCCGTGCGCGCCGGCCTTTTCAGCGGCTTGTGCGCACTGGATCGCAAAGCGCGTCGGACCACCGGCGCCAGCAATGATCGGCACCACGCCGCGGCAGGTGTCGACCGCTGTCTTGATGATGCCGGGGTATTCGTCCCCGGTCAGCGAGAAGAACTCACCGGTTCCACCGGCCGCGAAGAGCGCGGTTGCACCGTACGGCGCCAGCCATTCGAGGCGCTTCTCATAGCCCTTCTTGTCGAAGTCGCCATGGCTGTCGAAATCGGTCAGCGGGAACGAGAGCAGGCCGGAGCCCATGATGGTTTTAAGTTCTTGCGGGTTCATGCGTTGGCGGGAGTGAATTCGTTGAAATTAGCGGAGAGAAGGGCGTCCGTTCAGTGGAACGGGTCAAGTCACCGGCGCCGGATTGAACAGGACCAGCGCGTTGTGCAGCTTCCAGTGCTCGGCCCATGTTTTCTTGCGGCCGCTGGCGACGTCGAGCATCAGCTGGAACATCTCCCAGCCGACATCGGCGATGGTCTTTTCGCCCGTGGCGATGGTGCCGGCATTGATGTCCATGAGGTCGTGCCAGCGACGTGCCAGGTCTTCGCGCGTGGCCACTTTGATAACGGGCACCTCGGCCAGACCGTAAGGCGTGCCGCGGCCGGTGGTGAACACGTGCAGGTTCATGCCGGCGGCGAGTTGAAGCGTGCCGCAGATGAAGTCGCTGGCCGGAGTGGCCGCGTAGATCAGGCCGCTGGTGATGCCCTTTTGCCGCGCGCTTTCGCCCGGTGCGAGGACGCCTGAAATCGGCGAGGTGCCCGACTTCACGATCGAGCCCATTGCCTTCTCGACGATGTTCGACAGGCCGCCTTGCTTGTTGCCCGGCGTGGTGTTGGCGCTGCGGTCGACACGGCCTTTGTCCAGGTAGGCGTCGTACCAGGCCATCTCGCGGATCATGGCTTCGGCCACTTCCGGCGTGCTTGCGCGCGAGGTGAGTTGGTCGATGCCGTCGCGCACCTCGGTCACTTCGGAGAACATGACGGTGGCACCGGCACGCACCAGCAGGTCGGTGCAAAAACCGACGGCCGGATTGGCGGTGACGCCAGAGAACGCATCGCTGCCGCCGCATTGCACGCCGACCACCAGTGCGCTCGCCGGCACGGTCTCGCGGCGGCGATCGTTCAGGCGTTCAAGGTGTTCTTCGGCCTGCCGCATGATCGACTCGACCATCGACATGAAACCGACATGCGCATCGTCTTGAAGGCACACGACGTCGAGCTTGGGGCTGGCGTTGTCGCCGACATCGGCCACGTTGCGCTCGTCGATCAGCGGGATGGTGCCGGGTGGCATCAGGCGCTCGGGCTGCAGCTTTTCGCAGCCCAGGCTGACCAGCATCACCTCGCCGCCGAAGTTCGGGTTGAGGCTGATGTTGCGCAGCGTGCGGATAGGGATGATCGCGTCGGGCGCGTCGATGGCGACGCCGCAGCCGTAGGTGTGTTCGAGCGCCACCACGTCGTCGACGTTCGGGTACTTGGGCAGCAGTTCGGCCTTGATGCGTGTCACTGCGAAGTCGGTGACACCGGCCACGCACTGCACGGTCTGCGTGATGGCCAGGATGTTGCGGGTGCCGACCGAGCCGTCGAGATTGCGAAAGCCCTCGAAGGTGTAGCCCTCCAGCGGCGGTTGCGGTTCGGGCTTGACGGTGGCGATGGGCAGGCCGACCAACTCGCGCGCGGCCGGCATCTTGAGAAGGCGTTCGTGCACCCAGGTGCCGGCCTTCAAGTCCTTCAGCGCATAGCCGATGACCACGTTGTAGCGCCGCACTTCGCCGCCCGTGGGAATGTCGACCAGCGCGACCTTGTGCGCTTGCGGCACCTTGTCGACGAGGGTAAGGCCGGACGGGAAGACGGTGCCTACAGGCAGGCCGCCATCGTTGACGACGATGGCGACGTTGTCGCGGTCGTCCATCGTGATGTAGAGGGGCGCGCGAGGTGTGCTCATGGGTTTTCTAAGTTATACGATGACCCCGCAGGGCTCGGGCAATGGTATCGTTATCAATCAATGTCGTCAACGAGTCGATTTGCAGTCTTTCATTGGTATTTCGGGTGTTTTCCCTTAGGTCATCTTAGTAAACGCGTTGTACGATGACCTGCGCTGTTGATGGGCTCGAGACTGACTCGGCACCCATTCACGCATTTGTTCGACAAAGGCAGAAGTCCTTGCGGAGGCACCCCGATGAACGCTTCTTCCACCAGCCCGGCGGCCGTTCCGTATTGCGGTCTGCCCAACACTTTCCGCGCTGAGCTGGTCGCTGGCAAGCGCCTCATCGGCTGTTGGTGTTCGCTCGCCAGCCCAATCACCACCGAGGTGTTGGGCATCGCCGGCTTCGACTGGATCCTGCTGGATGCGGAGCACGCGCCGAACGATTCCATCAGCCTCATCCCGCAGCTGATGGCGTTGAAAGACAGCACCAGCGCGCCGGTGGTGCGGCCCTCGTGGAACAACACGGTCGAGATCAAGCGACTGCTCGACGCCGGTGTCTACAACTTGCTCATCCCGTTCGTGCAGAGCGCCGACGAAGCGCGGCACGCTGTGGCCGCCACGCGATATCCGCCGCAAGGCGTGCGCGGCGTATCGGTGTCGCAGCGCGGCAATCGCTACGGTGGACTCCCGCACTACATCCATCAAGCCAACGACCACATCGCGGTGATGGTGCAGATCGAAAGCCGGGCGGGTGTCGAGGCGACTGCGGAGATTGCCGCGGTGGAGGGCATCGACGGCATCTTCGTCGGCCCGCAAGACCTCGCCGCCGGCTACGGTCATCTGCACAACCCGAGCCATCCCGATGTGCAGGCCGCAATCAAGCGAGTCTTCGACAGTGCCCGCGCCGCCGGCAAGCCGAGCGGCATCCTGGCGCCCGTCGAGGCCGATGCACGGCGCTACCTGGAGTGGGGCGCAACCTTCGTGGCGGTGGGCAGCGACCTGGGCGTGCTGCGCGGCGGCACGCAGGCGCTTTGCGACAAGTACCGCGAGGGCGAAACGACACCGCTCGCTCCGCAATATTGATCGACTCGAATCAAGCGAACAACGAAGGACACCTCAAATGAAAATCGGATTCATCGGCCTCGGCATCATGGGCGCTCCCATGGCACTCAACCTACTGAACGCCGGCCACGAACTCTTCGTGCGCACCCGCAGCAAGGTGCCCGAGTCATTGTCGAAAGCCAAGGCCTGCAAGACCAACGCCGACGTCGCGCGGGCCGCCGATGTCATCGTGCTGATGCTGCCCGACACGCCCGATGTCGAGACGGTGCTGTTCGGCAAGGATGGTGTGGCCGAAGGCTTGTCAGCCGGCAAGACCGTGATGGACATGAGCAGCATCTCGCCGATCGAGACCAAGGTGTTCGCCAAAAAGATCAACGACCTCGGCTGCGAGTACCTCGATGCGCCGGTGTCGGGCGGTGAAGTCGGCGCCAAGGCGGCCAGCCTCACGATCATGTGCGGCGGCTCCGAGGCCACCTTCGACAAGGTCAAGCCATTGCTCGAAGCGATGGGGAAGAACATCACGCTGGTCGGCGGCAACGGTGATGGTCAGACGACCAAGGTGGCCAACCAGATCATCGTGGCGCTGAATATCGCTGCCGTGGGCGAGGCGCTGCTGTTCGCCAGCAAGGCCGGCGCCGATCCGGCCAAGGTGCGGCAGGCGCTGATGGGCGGCTTCGCGGCCAGCCGCATCCTAGAGGTGCACGGCGAGCGGATGATCAAGCGCACCTTCAACCCGGGCTTTCGCATCGCATTGCATCAAAAGGATCTGAGCCTGGCGCTGGCCGGCGCCAAGTCGATGGGCGTGGCCCTTCCGCAGACCGCATCGGCCGCACAGTTGATGGCGTCGTGCGCAGCGCATGGCTGGGACCAACTGGACCACTCGGCACTCGTGAAGGCGCTGGAGCAGATGGCCGCGCATGAAGTCGCAGCAGGCTAAGCCCGCTGGGGGTCGACTACCGATGCGCGATGGGTGGCGCAACGGTCGAGTGCCGTTCGACGATCTGAAAGCCGACATCGATGATCGGATGCTCGACCTTCTCGCCGCGGCATCGCTGAAGGATGAGTCCGGCTGCCAGTCGGCCGATCTCGGCGCCGTCGATCTGCACCGTGGTCAGCGACGGTTGCATGTGCGCTGCGAACTCGGCGCCACCAAAGCCGCAGATCGCGAGGTCGTGCGGAATGCGCAGGCCACGCGACTGCGCTTCGATTTGCACGCCTTGCGCCAGCGTGTCCGAACTGCAGCAGACAGCCTGCAATCGGGGCTCTTGTGTCAGAAGCTCGGTGAGCGCGCGCCGTCCCAATGCGATGCTGCTCGGTGCCGGGACGATGGCCGTTGGAACATCGTGGCCCAAGGTCGTGACGAAGCCTTCGCGCCGAAGCATTGCGCGGTGGTCGTCGCCGGTTGCAATGCCGAGCTTCTTCCATCCTTTCGACCGCAGGTATTCAGCGACGGCTCCGCCTACTTTCTGGTGCGAGAACCCGACCAGCATGTCGGCCGGCCGATCGTTCAGGTCCCATGTCTCGACCAACGGGATGCCGGACCGGCTGAGACGTTCCCGAGCGGCTGGCGAGTGGACCAGCCCCGTCACCACGATGCCATCGGGTCGGCGGCTCATCATCGTGTTGAGCAACGCTTCTTCGCGGGCATGGTCGTAGCCGCTCTGGCCAAGGATGAGCTGGTAACCGGCGGCGTCCAGCGCGCTGGTCAACGCCTCCACCGTGGGCAAAAACTGCGCCACGGAAATCGCCGGCACCAGACCGGCCACCATCAGACTCCGCTTCGATTTGAGCCCGCCTGCCAGCAGGTTGGGGATGTAGCCGGTGAGCGCGACCGCCTGCTGCACACGGGCGATCGTCGCTTCCGACACGAGCGACGGATTGCTGAGGGCTCGCGACGCAGTGATGAGCGAAACGCCGGCCGCCTCGGCGACTTCACGCAGCCTGGCCGGCTTTAGGTGGAAGGCGTTCGAATTTTGATCGTGCACGCAAGCGAACTCCGAAATGACACCGTTGTCATTTTCACCCGATTTTTTTAAGCACCACACCGTAGACGACATGACCAAGGAAACTTCCATGAAGAAACTGCTGATCGCCACCTCCATCGGCCTGATGGCCTTTGCCGCCCACGCCCAGAACTGGCCCGAGAAGTCGGTGACGCTCGTCGTTCCGTTCCCGCCGGGCGGCTCGACCGACCAGGTCGCTCGCGCTGTCGCACCGCGGATGGGCGACAAGTTCAAGCAGTCGTTCCTGGTCGACAACAAGGCAGGCGCCACGGGCACCATCGGCGCCACCTTCGTCAAGCGCGCCGCACCGGATGGCTACACCTTTCTGGTCACGTCGCTGGGTCCGCTGGTGATCGTGCCGCACCTCATGAAGGGCCTGCAGTACGACCCGTTGAAAGACTTCGACCTGATCACGGTGGCGGTCGCTTCGCCAAACATCCTGGTGGTCCCGGCGAGCTCGCCGCACAAGAGCGTGGCAGACGTCATTGCCTACGAGAAGGCCAACCCCGGCAAGATGACTTTCGCTTCGGCCGGCAACGGTTCCAGCGACCACCTGACGGCCGAACTGTTCTGGCAGCAGACCGGCACCACCGGCATTCACGTGCCGTACAAGGGCGGCGCACCCGCACACACCGACCTGATGGGCGGGCAGGTCGATGCCTCGTTCCAGAACGTCAACTCGGTGGCGCAGTACATCAAGGGCGGCAAGATGCGCGCGCTGGCCATCACCAGCCCCAAGCGCTCGCCGATCTTCCCCGACGTGCCGACGCTCGAAGAGGCAGGCGTGAAGGGCGTCGAGGTTGCTTCATGGCAGGCCATCGTGGCGCCGAAGGGCTTGCCCGTCGCTGTGCGCGACAAGGCCCATGCCGCGTTCGTCGAGGCGCTCAACGACCCGAAGGTCAAGGAGCAGTTCACCTCCATCGGCTTCGAGATGGTCGCCAACACGCCGGCACAGTTCGCAGAGTTTCAAAAGAAGGAATACGCGCGGTGGAAGAAGGTCATCGAAGCCGGAAAAATCACGATCGAGTGAGCAGGCTTCGATGAACCGAGCTACATCACCCGCACTGTCTAGCCAGGTTGCCGGCGACAGCATCGCCTGGATCCGCGTCTCTTCTTGCTACCTGCCGCTCGCCAACCCGATCAGCGATGCCAAGGTGCTGACCGGCCGGCAGAAGCCGATGACCGAAATCGCGATGCTCTTCGCCGAGATCGAGACGAAGGACGGGCACAAGGGCCTCGGCTTCAGCTATGCGAAACGCGCCGGTGGGCCAGGCCAATTCGCGCACGCCAAAGAGATTGCACCCGCGCTGCTGGGAGAAGACCCGAGCGACATCTCGAAGCTGTGGACCAAGCTGAGCTGGGCCGGCGCATCGGTGGGGCGCAGCGGCATGGCGGTGCAGTCCATCGGTGCCTTCGATGTCGCGCTGTACGACCTGAAGGCGCGCCGCGCCGGCCTGTCGCTTGCCAAGCTGCTCGGCTCGCAGCGTGACTCGGTGCGCTGCTACAACACCTCGGGCGGCTTCCTGCATACGCCCATCGATCAGCTGGTCGTCAATGCATCGGCATCGATCGAGCGCGGCATCGGCGGCATCAAGCTGAAGGTCGGCCAGCCCGACGGCAAGCTCGACATCCGCCGCGTCGAAGCCGTCCGCAAGCACTTGGGCGACGACGTGGCGCTGATGGTCGACGCCAACCAGCAATGGGACCGGCCGACGGCGCAGCGCATGTGCCGGATCTTCGAGCAGTTCAACCTGATATGGATCGAAGAGCCACTCGATGCGTACGACAACGAAGGCCACGCCGCGCTCGCCGCCACCTTCGACACGCCCATCGCCACCGGCGAAATGCTGACCAGCGCGGCCGAGCACGGCGAGCTGATCCGCCATCGCGCGGCCGACTACCTGATGCCCGACGCACCGCGCGTCGGCGGCATCACGCCGTTTCTGAAGATTGCGGCACAGGCAGAGCAGGCGGGCCTGATGCTCGGCCCGCACTTCGCGATGGAACTGCATGTGCACCTCGGCGCGGTGTACGCAACCGAACCCTGGGTCGAGCACTTCGACTGGCTCGAACCGCTCTTCAACGAGCGGCTCGAAATCGCCAACGGCCGCATGCTGGTGCCGACGCGACCAGGACTCGGGCTCAGCCTGAGCGAGCAGTGCAGGGCGTGGACGCGAGAAGAGGTCGAGGTGGGCACGCGGCCCTGACGGACACCCTACTTGCTGGGCGTCGAAGCGGCGGGCAGCGCCAACAACGGTGACTGCAGCAAGAGCGTCGCCGTCTTCTGAAGGTGCCGCGAGATGAGCTTTTGCGCACCAGGCACATCGCGACGCAGCACGGCGTTGAACAGCGCCTTGTGCTCGCCCTGTACGTCGCGCGCAACCACCGCCAGCGGCGCCGACAACTGCCGATAACGCTCGCTCTGTTGATAGAGCACGGTATGCATGCGGCGCAGCCAGACATTGGGACAGCCGGCGATCATCGTGTGATGGAAGTTGGCGTGGGCAAGCGTCCATTCGGCCGACAGATGCTGGCGGTCGTTCTGGTCCCGCTCATGCAGACGCGTCAATTGATGAAAGGCTGCGACGAGCGTGCTTTCCCAGTTCAGGTCGCCGTGCTTTATTGCATCGGCAATGCACAGCTTCTCTATCTCTACACGTGCCCGCACCAGCTGTGTGAGGTCTTCTTCCGACACCGCCGTCACGCGGTAGCCACGTTGCGGCTCCGACACCACCAGCGCATCGGCTTCGAGCATGGCCAGTGCTTCGCGCACCGCGCCGGCACTCACCGCGAGTTCAAGCGCCAACCCGGCGATGTTCAGCTTGGCACCCGGCAGCAGCCGACCCGAAAGGATGTCGGCGTGCATGCGCTCGTACACCAAACGGTTGTTCATCAACGGTTGCTTGCCGTTCGGGGCGGTGCTGGCGGCGAGTCTCATGAGCGTCGAAGAGGAGGCTACTGGGCGCGCCTCATTGCGGGAAAACCCCTGCAATGCGGGCGCGTGTATCGCTTGTGTATTGAGTGACTGAAAATATATGATAAGCCAACAAATGTACTGAGACAACCGAGAACTCCAACGAGACCACCATGGCCGCAGTCCACTCACTCGATCGCATCGTGTTCACCGTGCCCGACCTCGCGGCTGCCGAGCGCTTCTATGCCGCCTTCGGCCTTCGCACGGAAATGGCGGACGGAGAACTGGCACTCTTCACCGACGGCAACCCGCATTGCTGGGCTGTGTTGCACGAGGTGCGCGGTCAGCCGAAGAAGCTGCAGTACCTGAGCTTCGGATGTTTCGGGCAGGACTTCGAGACGATCGCGCAGAACGCCGAAATGCATCGACTCACGACCTGTGAGCCGCATCCGCTCTCGCGCATTGCCGGACTTTCTGGTGACTCGCAAGACGCGGCACAGAGCTTGTGGTTGCAGCATCCCGAAGGCTTTCCGGTGCAGATCAGGCCCGCGCCGAAAAGCTCGCCGACCCAGAAGAGCGTTGCATCGCGCGACCCGGTCGTGCCGGAGGGTCGTGGCGCAGCGCCCAACCGCGCCCGCGTTCCCCAGGTGCGGCCGCGGCGCCTGTCGCACGCGCTGTTTTTCTCCGGCGACGTCGCAGGTGCAGTGGCTTTTTACGAGCAGGCGCTGGGCCTGCGCGTGACCGATCGGTCGAGCGACGTGATCGTCTTCATGCACGGCGTCCATGGCAGCGACCACCATTTGCTCGCGCTCGCCAAGAGCGACGGACCCGGCTTGCACCACCTCAGCTGGGACGTTGCCAGTGTCGATCAGGTCGGCATGGGCATGGAGCAAATGCTCATCGCCGGTCACGAGCGCGGCTGGGGCGTGGGCCGCCACGTGCTCGGCTCCAACTACTTCTATTACGTGCGCGACCCGTGGGGCAGCTACTGCGAATACTCGTTCGACATCGACTTCGTGCCCTACGGATTCGACTGGCCGAGCGCCGACCATCCGCTCGAAGACTCGTTCTATGTCTGGGGTCCCCGCGTGCCAGAAGACTTCGTGAAGAACTATGAAACAACACCGCAGCACGCACCCGAAGTGACTGCGGACGAGATCACACCCTCCTGAATAGCTGAAAGAAAATTCCATGCGTTTCGTTTCGTTCCTTTCCGATGCCGGCACACCAGCCGCCACTGCCCATGTGGGTGTTCGCGTTGGCAATGATGTCGTCGATCTCACCGCCGATGGCTTGCCCGCCACGCTTGAAGAACTGCTTGCGCTGGGCGACGCCGGTATGGCGGCCGCGCGTGCCGCACTGGGCCGTGCAACCCGCAAGCTGCCTGCCGCCAGCCTCCGCTTGCTCGCGCCGTTTCGTGCACCGGCGAAAGCCATCGCGGTCGGCCTGAATTACGTCGACCATGCGGCCGAAAGCAAGTTCGATCCTCCGACCTATCCGGTTTTGTTCCATCGCTTTCCCAGCTCTTGGGTAGGTCACGGCACACCGATTGTTCGGCCGCACGTGTCGGAACAGTTCGACTACGAAGGCGAACTCCTCGTGGTCATCGGCAAGGGCGGCCGCTACATCGACAAGGCAGATGCACTGCAGCATGTGGCCGGCTATTCGATCTTCAACGACGGCTCACTGCGTGACTACCAGTTCAAGTCGGCGCAATGGATGATGGGCAAGAACTTCGATCGTTCGGGATCGATGGGCCCGGACTTCGTCACCGCCGACGAATTGCCCGAAGGCGCACGTGGCCTGAAGCTCCAGACCCGGCTCAACGGCAAGGTGGTGCAGGACGCCAACACGCGCGACATGATTTTCGACGTGGCCACGTTGGTTTCGGTGTGCTCCGAACCCTTCGCGCTGGAGCCGGGCGACGACATCATTTCCGGCACGCCTTCCGGTGTGGGACTGGCGCGCAAGCCGCCGCTGTGGATGCGGGCGGGTGATGTGTGCGAGGTCGAAATCGAAGGCGTCGGGCTGCTGTCGAATGCGGTGGTCGACGAGCAGGCATAGACGCGCCACTCCAATTGGCAGTGAGACTAGCGCCGACGGGCGCGGACCCAAATACAAAGACAGGAGACAAGACAATGCAATTCGACCGCCGCACATTCCTCTCAGCCCTCGCGGCTCTGGGTGTTCCTGGCCTTGCTGGCATCACTGGCCCGGCGCACGCGCAAGCACCCACCGGTGCGCCGATCAAGATCGGTGGCACGCTGGCACTCACCGGTCCGCTGTCGGCCACCGCCATGATCCACAAGCTCGTTGGCGAGATGTACATCGAGGAGCTGAATCGCCGTGGCGGATTGCTCGGCCGGCCTGTGGAATGGGTGCTGAAAGACGACCAGTCCAAGCCGGATCTGGCACGCACGCTGTACGAGCAACTGGTCACCGCCGACAAGGTCGACCTGTTGATCGGGCCTTACGCCACGGGTTCGATTCTCTCTGCGATGGGCGTGGCGCAGCGCTATAACAAGACGCTGGTGCACCACACCTTCGGTGTGCCGAGCCTGGCCAAGTACGAGCAGCAATTTCCTGCGTGGGCGATGGGGCCGGACCCGCAGACGACGGTCCCTAACCTGGTGCTCGACGCGCTCGCTGCATCGCCCAAGCCTCCGAAGACCATCGCGATTTTGACGAGCAAGTTTCCGTCGGTGCAGTTCGTGTCGTACGGCGCGCGCGAGGTCGCCAAGAAGCGCGGCTTGCAAGAGGTACTTTTCCTCGAATGGGACTTCGGCAATCGCGATTTCGGGCCGATTGCAGGCCGCGTCAAGGAGGCCAATCCCGACTTCGTCTGGAACGGCGCGCTCGGGCTCGAAGGCAACCAGATGCTCGACGCGATGAAGAAGATCGACTACCACCCGCCAAGCCATTTCTATCTCTACCCAGCCCCCGGTCCGATGATGAAAGCCGCCGAAGGCAACGGCGCGCTCACCGTCACCATCTTCGAAGACCAGGCGCCGTTCACCAACAATCCGGTGGCCGCGGCGTTTGCCAGGAGCTTTCGCGAGCGCGCGACCAAGGCCAATCTGCCCGACACAGGTGCCGAGACGCAGGCCGCGTCGTCCTATGCGGCGTGGCAGATCATCGAAGCCGGCGTGGTCGCGACCAAGTCGCTCGACGACAAGGCCATCGCGACCTGGATCAAGGGCAACCAGATCGACACCATCGAAGGCAAGTTGCGTTTCAACGAGCGCGGCAACTTCGGCGCCGATCTGTCGAAGCTGAAGCAGGTGCAGGACGGCCGCTGGGTCACCGTGTGGCCGGCCGACTGGGCGGCGGCGGGTATCAAGCTGCGCAACGCCTGACATGGCGATGCCGAGTTTCACGCTGCTGACGCAAGCCATCGTCAGCGGCTTGTTCACGGGCGCGATCTACGGACTGCTCGGCCTGGGGCTGAGCCTGTCTTGGGGTTTGTTGCGGCAAATAAACCTGGCACATTTCGGCCTCGCTTTTGCGAGTGCGTACCTGACTTACGCGCTGAACGAGCACGGTGTCGATTCGCTGTTTGCGCTGCTCATCATGCCGCCGGTGTTCTTCGTCATAGGCGCCGCCATCCAATGGGTGATGGCGCGCTTCAAAGTGAGCCCGTTCAACTCGCTGCTCGTGACCTTCGGACTCACCATCATTCTCGAAGCGCTGCTGCAGTGGATCTGGACTGCCGACTACCGTCGGCTCGAAACGCCCTATGGCGACATGAAATTGCGCGTCGGCGGCATCTACTTTCCATTGCCGGAGATGATCACGCTCGGGATCAGCGTCGCCATGGCGGCGGCGGTGTGGCTGGTGTTCCGGCGCAGCGACATCGGCAAGCCGATTCGCGCGGCGGCTGAAGATGCGCCCATCGCCGTCGCCTTCGGCATCAACGAAAAAGCGCTGGCGCTCGGACTCGCGGGACTGAACGCTGCGCTGGCCTCGATCGCCGGCGTCTGCATCGCGCTGACGTACACGCTAGCGCCGTCGCAGATCTTCACGTGGGTCGGCGTGGTGTTCGCGGTAGTGATGCTCGGTGGCCTCGGCCGACCGTGGGGGCCGTTGATCGCAGGCTGCGCCATCGGTGTCGTCGAAGCGCTGACCATGGCCATCGCCGCGCCGGCATGGGCGCCCCTGGTGTCGTTCTCGCTGCTGCTCGTCATGTTGCTGACGCGGCCGGGGAGGGCGTGAGATGAAGCGCTCGTTGTTGGTTCTGCTGGCCGTGGTCGCATGTCTTGCCGCACTGCCTTTCGTCGGGCTGCCGCGCTCGTGGGAATCGGTGCTGTACATGGTCTTCCACTGGATCGCACTGGCGACGTCGTGGAACCTGTTGTCGGGCTACTCGGGGTATTTCTCTTTCGGCCATGGCGCCTTCTTCGGCATTGGCATGTACACGACAGCGGTGCTGGCGACACGCCTCGATATTCCGTTTCTCTGGACACTTCCTGCCGCGGCGCTGGTGGCGGCGCTGTTCGGCAGCGTGCTTGGCGCGGTGGCGTTTCGAGTGAAGTCGGTGCGGGGTGAAGTCTTCGCGTTGCTGACGCTGGCCGCCACCTTCGTCGTTGCGACCGTCATCGTCAACACGCCCATCGACGGCGGGCCGGGCGTCTATCTCAACGGAGTGGCGGTGCCCGTGCTTGCGCCCACAGCGTCGGGCAGTTTCTACCTGCTGTCGTTGCTCGCGGCGGCCTTGGCGGTGCTTGCGAGCATCGTGGTTTTCTACTCGCGTTTCGGCACCGGCCTCTTCGCGATCCGCGACGACGAAGACGTGGCCGAGGTCATGGGCGTGCCGACCTATCGCTACAAGCTGCTGGCGTTGGCGCTGTCGAGCGGGCTTGCTGGGCTGGTCGGCGGCATCCATGCGCTGTTCGTTTCCTACGTGACCACCGCCGACACCTTCGGCATCACGCTGCCGCTCACGGTCGTGTTGATGGCGGTGCTCGGTGGATCGCGGCATTGGGCCGGCCCTGCGGTCGGCGCGGTGGCGATCACCGCGTTGCTCTTCGGCTTTACCTCGGCCGACAACGCGATTGCCGGCAAGGTGGTGCTGGGGCTGGTGCTGATCCTGGTGATCCTGTTCATGCCGCACGGCGTGCTGGGTCGCTGGACGAAGCGCAAGGCGCCGTTGCGGCCGGCGGTCATCGCCACCGCAAAACCGCGGTCGAGCTTCGCTGTGAACATAGCGTCGACGGATACGGCAAGCGACTTGTTGCTCAGCACGCGCGGCCTCGCCAAATCGTTCAACGGCGTGCAGGCACTGCGCGGCGTCGATGTCGACGTCCGGCGCGGAGAGATCCTTGGTTTGCTGGGGCCGAACGGTTCCGGTAAATCGACCTTCATCAACGTGGTGAGCGGGCATTACCTCGCCACTGCGGGGCAGGTGAAGTTCGACAATCGTGAGGTCACCGGCATCGCAGCGCATCGCGTGGCACGCAGCGGCATCGCACGCACGTACCAGATACCGCGACCGTTCTCGAACCTGACCGTGCTCGAAAACGTCGCGCTCACCTCCATGTTCGGTGCCGAAGGATTGGGCCGACACGCCGCCGAAGCGCAAGCCTGGCAATGGCTTGCGTTCACCGGCTTGTCGGAGCGCGCCGGTGCCTTGCCCGACGAGCTCAACCTGCACCAGCGCAAGTTCCTGGAGTTCGCACGGGCATTGGCGGCACGGCCTCAGTTACTGATGCTCGACGAGGTGTTGTCTGGCCTCACGCCATCCGAGATCGACGGTGCTGTGGCACTCATCGAACGCATTCGCGCCGAGGGCACGACGATCGTCTTCGTCGAGCATGTGATGCGTGCGGTGGCTGCGCTTTGCGACCGCATCGTCGTGTTCGATCGCGGCGCGGTGCTGGCGAGTGGCGCGTTCGCCGATGTCATGGCGCAACCCGATGTCGTGGTGGCGTACCTGGGCAAAGGCATCGACGCCGGCGGCGCAACGCGCGATGACAAACCCGACGCGCCACGGGGGGTGCTTCATGCTGCTTGAGATGAATTCGATCCGGGTCGCCTACGGTGCGGCGACCGCGCTGTGGTATGTGTTGCTCTCGGTCGCGGCCGGTGAGCTGCTTTGCGTGGTCGGCCCCAACAGCGCCGGCAAGAGCACGCTCATCAACACCATCGCCGGGCTCAACCGGTTGTCCGCCGGTTCGTACTTTCTGGATGGAAAGGATCTGTCGCGCATGCCGTCGCATCGCTTCTGCTCGGAAGGCATCGCGCTGGTGCCGGAGAGCCGTCGTCTGTTCGGGCAGATGACCGTGCGCGAGAACCTCGAACTCGGCAGCTATGCAGCGCATGCGAAGCCGTATCGGGCGCAGACGATGGAGCGCGTCTGCGCGTTGTTTCCGATGCTGGTGTCGCGGCTCGCGCAGCCCGCGGGTTCGCTGTCGGGCGGACAGCAGCAGATGGTGGCGATCGGCCGCGCGCTGATGGCGCGGCCCCGGTTGCTGCTGCTCGACGAGCCGTCGCTCGGGTTGGCGCCAAGCGTGGTGCACGACATGTTCGAGGCCATCCGAACCATCCACGCCGAGGGCATGGCCGTGCTGCTGGTCGAACAGAACGTCGGTATGGCGCTGGCGGTGGCCGATCGCGGCGCCGTACTGGAAGAAGGACGCATCGTGGCCAGCGGAACGCCGACGGAGTTGGCGGGTCGACCCGAAATCCGGCGGGCCTATCTGGGCGCTGGCGCGGACGGGGATGAGGTCCGCTGAGGGGACAGAATCGAGGGATGCATTCATTCAGTTTTCAGACAATGCGCGCCGTGCGCTTCGCCGCGATGGCATCGGTCATCGGTGTCTTCGCAGGCTGCGCCTCTGCTCCTCCGGCGCCGTCGTCTTCTCCAGCACCGGCAACGATTGCACTGACGCCGACACCAAAGCCTTCGCCGGACGACACCACGCTCGAACAAGGCTTCGCACGTTGGATTGCTGACTTCCGCGCCAGCGCCCGTTCCGCCGGCATCAGCGATGCCACGCTGCGCCTTGCCTTCGACAACGTGCACTACTTGCCGCGCGTCGTCGAGCTCGATGGCGCACAGCCCGAATTCACGCGCGCGGTGTGGGACTACCTCGACAACACCGTGACGGCACAACGCATTGCGACAGGGCTGGACAAGCTGACGCAGCTTCGTCGCGAAGCCGATGCAGCGGCCGCTCGCTATGGCGTGCCGCCCGCCATCGTGGTCGCGATCTGGGGCATGGAAAGTAATTTCGGCAGCAACTACGGCAGCACCCCGACCATCGATGCGCTGGCGACGCTCGGCTTCGAAGGTCGCCGCGAAGACTGGGCGCGCCGTGAATTGATGGCGGCGCTGAAGATCCTCGACAACGGCGACATCGACCGCGATCACATGATCGGCTCGTGGGCTGGCGCCATGGGTCAAACGCAGTTCTTGCCCTCCAACTTCCTGGCCTATGCGGTGGATGCCGACGGTGATGGCCGCCGCGACATCTGGGGCAGCATGGCGGACGTGATGTCGTCGACCGCCAACTTCCTGTCGCGTTCGGGCTGGCAAGCCGGCAACCCATGGGGCGTCGAAGTACAGCTGCCGACAGGCTTCGACTACGGGCGCGCCGACACGTCGGTCCGCCAGTCGAGTACGCAATGGGCCGCGGAAGGTGTGCGGTCGATGGACGGCCAGCCCTTGCCGGCCATCGACGACAGCATGGTCTTGCTGCCTGCCGGTGCGCGCGGTCCGGCGTTCCTGGTGGGGCCCAACTTTCGCGCCATCCTTCGCTACAACAACTCGACCAGCTACGCGCTCGCAGTTGGCCTGCTGTCGCAGCGCCTCGCAGGCGGTGCGGGCGTGCAGGCGACATGGCCGCGCGATCTGCAGTCGCTCTCGCGCAGCCAGTTGGTCGCGATGCAGACCGCGTTGAACCAGCGCGCCTTTGCCAGCGGCACGCCCGACGGGATGATGGGACCGGCCACGCGGGATAGCTTGCGGCGCTACCAGCGGAGCATCGGGCTGCCGGCGGACGGGTATCCGACCATGGAGTTGTTGGGGCGCTTGCAGCAGCCCTGATTCCCCGGCGCAGTTCAGTCCGCGTCCCCTCTGGCCCAGTGCGACCTCGGCCAACCGCTGTTCGATCGCTCGGGTCTGCAGGCGCGTCCGATGAAGCTGGCGCAAGAAGTCGCTACTGTGATGCGTGATGCGCGATGCGCTGCAGCAACTGGAGTCGCTGCGAAAAGTGTCCGACTGCGACGCTCCAAGGCGTGGTGCAGCTGGGTGTCATCGAATCGATGCAGCCGGTCGTCTTGTCGAACACCATGCAGACCTTGCTGGAACGCTATCCGGGACTGGAGCTGCGACCGTCGCGCGGTCGCAGTTCAGCCCTGACGGCAGCGGTCAAGGCTGGGGAGCTCGATGCGGTGACAGGCACGCTGGCCGCCCGCTTCGTGAACACCCATGTGCGAGAGGAGCGCGGCCATCTCGAAATCGACAGCACGCCCGCCATCGTCGCCATGGTCAGCGCCGGCCTCGGCATCTCTGTCGTTCAGATCGCCGCCCCCGGCCTGTTGAACATGTACCCGGTGCGGATCGTCCGGCTCGGGCGCAACGCGCCGGTGCTGCAACTGTCCCTCGTCACGCGCCAGGCCGACGACGACAGCCGGCCGATGGCGGCGGTACGCGATGCGATGCTGTCGGCGCTGATGAATGCTGAGCAGCGGCGCAGTCGTTAGGGGGTAGTGGTTTGCAACACGCCACTATGGACGCGGGTAACTCATTTCGAACGACTGCCTTTGTCGAACTCGCCCGGCCAGAGCGTCGAGTCTTGGAAGCTCAGGAGTCCAGGTGGCTGTCCCAAATCTGAACTGGACATATTCGAGTGCCGTCACGCTGGTGATCACGGAAAGATCTGGCACACCATTCGTGTATTCGGGCGGGTCTGCTTCCAGGCGTTGCAATCCATCGACAATCGAACGCCGCCGCCGCAGTCCCACAGGGGCGTTGTCGAAGTCCGCATCGGTAATCTTGCGACCGATCAGGGTGTGTACTGCAGCGTCGATGACGCCCATCGCAATGCCGGCGCGCGACAACACTGCTGTGATGTCGTGACCCAGTAACGACGGTTCTGGTTGTCGGTGTTCAAGCCACATGACAATGAGAAGGGACTCGGTCAACGACCTGCCTTCACTGGTGATGAGCGCGGGCACTCTGGCTGCGGTGTTGACCTCGAGCAACTGAGGCGCATCCGCCCATGGGTCGACGATATCGGCAGACAAGTCGCCAATTTCCTTTTCCGCCAGCGCAATGCGAGCGATGCGCGCATACGGCGACGTGGTGTTGAGAAGTAGGTGCATGTTGGGTCCCACGGTTGTCCGCGCACTGTAGGTTTCGGAGGCTGGCCGCAAGAAGCTGAATCTCGACAACCGGCCTTATCGAATATTCAGAGTCCGGGGAAACCCTTCGTGCAACCGCAAAGATGCAACCTGGCGATGTCATACTGCCGCCCCCACACGGAGTCGCCTTGCATGTTGCCCGACATTGATTCACTCGCGCTTTTCGTCAAGGCGGCCGAACTGCGCAGCCTGACGCGCGCAGCCGGTTCCTCGCACATGGGCCTGGCGGCCGCCAGCCGCAGAATCGTCTTGCTGGAGCACCGCCTCAAGACCACGCTTCTTGCACGTTCGCCCAAGGGTGTCGAACTCACCCCGGCCGGCGAAACACTGCTGGTCCATGCCAAGGCGATCCTGCTGCGGCTCAACCAGATGCAGGCCGACATGGACGACCACGGTGCCGGCCGTCGCGGGCAGCTGCGAATTCTGGCCAACACTTCGGCCATGGCGCAATACGTACCGGATGACTTGGCGCGCTTCACCCGGGCCAACCCTGACGTGAGGCTTATCGTCGAGGAGCGCTGGAGCGCCCTGATCGTTCTGGCGCTGCTGGCCGGCGAAGCGGATGTCGGCATCATCATGGAAGGCGCCCCGACGGATGGACTCGAAGTCTTCAAGTACCGGTCGGACCGACTCGCCATCGTCGTGCCGCAGGGCCATCCGCTGGCTGCTGCGGATACAGCGTCGTTCAGCGACGTGCTGGACTACGACCTGGTCGCGCTCGAAAGCGACTCGTCGATGATGCGACTGCTGTCAGAACACGCAATCAGCGCGGAGAAGGGACTGCGACTGAGCGTGCAGGTGCGGAGCTTCGAGGTCGTGTGCCGTGTCGTGCAGTCCAGCCTTGGCGTGGGTCTGCTTCCCTTTGACGCCGCCAGTGTGATCGGGCAGAGCATGGGACTCAGCGTACGGCCGTTGAGCGACGCGTGGGCCGTGCGGCAAATGCTGGCCTGCGTCAAGAAGGGCAGGCCGCGAAGCGCCTCGCTGAGTTGCATGCTCGAGGTGCTGACCTCGTCCGGCTAGCTGCTGCTGTCTCGACGGCTCGTGGTCTGCCGGTTTTGCAAAACGCGTTGCGCTTTCATGATCACAGGGCGGTCGACCATCTTGCCTTCCACTGCGACAGCGGCGCCGGCCGATCGCGCTATCGCTTCCATCACCTGCACCGCCCAGGCAATTTCGGCGGCGCTGGGCGAGAAGGCCTCGTTCACGATCGCCACCTGCAGCGGATGAATGCAGAGCTTGCCGGCAAAGCCAAAGCGCCTTGAACGTTCCGCGTCGGCTCGCAGGACGTCCATGTTGCCGATGTCTGCGGTGACGCCATCGAGCGGCGGCTGGAGGCCGGCGAGCCGTGATTCCAGGACCAGTCGGGACCGGAAGTAGTGCAGGGCGTCGTCATCGCCGGATATGCCCGTGTCGACCTGGAAATCGATGGTGCCGAAGGCCAGTCTTTCCACCCTCGGAGTACTTGCCAACTCAGCGAGATGCTGAAAGGCGCGCGCGCTCTCGACGATAGGAAGCAGACATTTTTCATGCAGCGTGCAAGCGTGCACCAGCGCGGCGTCGAGTTGCTCTGCCTTCGGCACCATCAGCCCCAGGACACCGGGGTGTTGCAGCAAGCAGAGGTCGTCTTCGTACCAGGAGGTGTCGACACTGTTGATGCGGACCAGAACGGGGTGCTCGGGCGACAGCCACGCCAGCACGGCCGCGCGAGCCTGCATCTTGCGGGTGGCGTCGACTGCATCTTCCAGGTCAAGGATCACGGCGTCGGCTGCACTGGTCCAGGCCTTGTCGAAACGGTCTGGCCGGTCACCGGGCACGAAGAGATAGGAACGCGACGCGGCGCGATCCGCGGGCGGAGTCGTCATGCCGCCGATCTTTTCATGGCCTGCGCGCATTTGGAATTCGACATTGTCGAAGGGGGGCTTCGACGCATTGGCTCAGTAATTTCCCTAATGTCGAATCTGGACAAGTCCCGCTTGATCAAATCCCGATGGCCGGACCGGCACTGTCTTCGCAAAATTAGTCTGGAAAGGACTGCACGATGACACGACCACTCGACGGCATTACGGTGATCTCTCTGGAACACGCCATTGCCGCGCCGTTCTGCACACGCCAACTGGCAGACCTCGGCGCGCGGGTCGTCAAGGTCGAGCGTCCGGGCGCCGGCGACTTTGCACGGGCCTACGACCAGCGTGTCGATGGCGAGGCCTCGCATTTCGTCTGGGTCAACCGCTCCAAGGAGAGTCTGACGCTGGACCTCAAGCAGCCGTCTGCGCTGGCCGTGTTGAGGGAACTGCTAAGCGGCGCTGACGTGTTGGTGCAGAACCTCGCGCCGGGCGCGGCGGCGCGCATGGGTCTGGATGCCCGAACGCTGCAGGCGCTGCATCCGAAGCTCATCGTGTGCGATATCTCTGGCTATGGGGAGGACGGACCCTACCGCGACAAGAAGGCGTACGACCTGCTGATTCAAAGTGAGGCCGGTTTCCTGTCGGTGACCGGTACAACGGACGAGCCCTGCAAGTCCGGCAATTCGATTGCCGACATTGCAGCCGGTATGTATGCCTACACCGGCATCCTCGCCGCGCTGATCCAGCGCGGCAAGACGGGCCGGGGTTCGCACATCGACGTGTCGATGCTCGAGTCCCTAGCCGAGTGGATGGGATTCCCGATGTACTACGCCTACGATGGCGCGCCACCGCCGCCACGCAGCGCGGCAGCGCACGCCACCATCTACCCGTACGGGCCGTTTCCGGCGGGCGACGGCGGCACGGTGATGCTGGGACTGCAGAACGAGCGTGAGTGGCGCCTCTTTTGCGAGAAGGTTCTGTTGACGTCGTCCCTGGCTGATGATCCACGCTTCGATGCGAACGCCAAACGCAATTCGAACCGGGAGGTGCTGCGCGACATCATCCACGCGACCTTTAATTCGCTGAGTACAGAACAAGTGTTGGAGCGCCTCGATGCTGCGCAGATCGCCAATGCACGAATGAACGACATGTCGCAACTCTGGGAACACCCGCAACTTAAAGCGCGCGATCGCTGGCGCAGCGTGGGCTCGCCTGCCGGCCCGATTCCGGCGCTGCTGCCGCCTGGAAGGCAGAGTGCCTTCGCCTATCGGATGGATGCGGTGCCTGCAGTCGGCGAACACACAGACGCCATCCTCCGCTCGATCGGCCGCAGCCCGGACGACATTGCGGCACTGCGCGCCGCCGTGGCGATCTGAACTTCCCACCCATTAGCCGCTGACCGCCTGAATATTTATGAATTCCTCATTCCATTCGATAGACGCTGCACTGTCGACCAATCCGTCCAACGGCGACGTGATCGGCCGCTATCCCTACGAGTCGATCGAGCACCTCAACCGATCCGTTGGTCTGTCCATGCAAGGGTTCAAGGCCTGGTCTGGCACGACGGTACAGACCCGGCTCGACATGCTGGCGCGCATGGCCGCGGTCCTGCGTCGCGACATCGAAGCGCTGGCCCGGATGGCCACCCGCGAAATGGGCAAGCCGATCGTGCAGGCGCGTGCGGAAGTCGAGAAATGCGCCGTGCTGTGCGACTGGTATGCCCAGAATGGCGCCGCGATTCTGGGCGACCAGTCCACCGCCATCGGTGAGCAGGCCTATGTGTCCTACCTGCCGCTGGGGCCGGTACTTGCGGTCATGCCCTGGAACTTTCCGTACTGGCAGGTTCTTCGAGGCGCTGTGCCGATCCTGCTCGGCGGCAACGCGTACGTGCTCAAGCACGCGCCCAATGTCATGGGGTGCGCCTATCTCGTCGAAGCCGCGTGGCTGGAGGCTGGCGTGCCGCCAGGCGCTTTCAGCGTGCTCAACATCACGCCGGAGCTCGTGGCCAAGGCCATTGTCGACCCGCGGATCGCCGCGGTCGCCGTCACCGGCAGCGTCCGGGCCGGCTCGGCCATTGCTGCCCAAGCCGGTGCCGCCCTTAAGAAAACCGTGCTGGAGCTCGGTGGCTCGGACCCTTTCATCGTGTTGGCCGACGCCGACCTCGAGTCGGCGGTCAAAGCCGCTGTCGTCGGCCGCTTTCAGAACACCGGACAAATTTGTATCGCAGCCAAGCGCATCATTCTTGAAGCGCCGATTGCGGCGGCGTTTACCGAACGATTCGTCCAAGCGGTGTCGGCCTTGCAGATCGGCGATCCGGCAGACGAGACAACCTACATTGGCCCGATGGCGCGGTACGACTTGCGCGACGAGCTCGACACGCAAGTCCAGCGCACCGTCGAGGCTGGCGCCGAGGTGCTGCTGGGTGCCAGCAAGATGGCGGGCAAAGGGAATTACTACGAGCCCACCGTGCTTGCGGGCGTGAGACCCGGCATGGTCGCATTCGATCAGGAGACCTTTGGGCCGGTCGCGGCGCTGACCGTAGCCGAGAGCGTCGACGATGCGATCGACCTGGCCAACAATAGCGAGTTCGGTCTGAGCGGCGCTCTCTGGACCCAAAACAAGGACCTGGCCCGGCAACTCGCCCGTCGGGTCGACACCGGTGGAATTTTCGTGAACGGCTTTTCAGCGTCGGACCCGCGCGTGCCGATCGGCGGCGTCAAGAAAAGCGGCTACGGGCGTGAGCTGTCCCACTATGGCGTTCACGAATTCATGAACGCACAGACCGTCTGGTTCGACAGGACTTGATCAGGGGGTCATGGCGTCCAACTGCTCCAGCATGCCAGGCTTGCGTCTGACCGGCGGAGCGTCTTTTTTATCTAAAACCAAGGACCACCTAAATGCAAAAAACTTTCACCAAACGCCTCGGCATTCTTCGCAAGAAGGAAAGCCTCTCGCACGACGAGTTCGTCAATCATTGGATGAACAAGCACGCTGCACTCTGCAAGATATTGCCCGGGCTGCGCCGTTACTCGGTCAATCTGGTGGATCGCGAACGTTTTCCCAAGTTTGGCTACGACGGATTCTCTGAGCTCTGGTTTGATTCGGAGGAGGCCATGGTTGCTGCGTTCGCGAGTCCCGAGGGTGTGACGCTGCTGGCTGACTTGCCTAATTTTGCGGGCGACATTGATCCGATCATTTCGGTCGAAACGCAGATCCTCTGGCCGTAAAGTTTTCAGAAGGGACTACACCGTGGCACAGATTCAAAACAAGATCGCGCTCATCACAGGTGCCGCGGGCGGCTTTGGTGAAGGCATTGCCCGCCTCTTCGCGGCGGAGGGCGCCCGCGTACTCATTGCCGATCTTGACGGCGACCGAGCAAGGCACGTTGCAGAGTCGATCGGCCCGTGTGCGCTGGCTGTCCGGTGCGACGTGTCAATTGCAGATGATATCAATGCAGCTGTTGACGCGTGCACGAGGGCGTTCGGCGTGCCGGACATCGTCGTCAACAATGCCGGAACTACGCATCGCAACCAGCCGATGCTGGAAGTCGACGAAGCAACTTTTGATCGCGTTTTCAACGTCAACGTCAAATCCATTTTTCATATGACGCGCGCAGTGGTGCCGCTGATGCGCCAGCGTCGCAGTGGCTCGATCATCAACATCGGCTCAACTGCTGGTTTGCGACCGCGGCCAGGATTGACTTGGTACAACGCGTCGAAGGGCGCCGTAAATCTGCTCTCGAAGTCCATGGCAGCCGAGCTTGGACCCGACAACATTCGAGTCAACGCAATTTGCCCGGTGATGGGTGCGACCGGCCTCATCGAGCAGTTCCTTGGTATGCCGGACACGCCTGAAAACCGCGCAAGAATTGTCGCGAGCATTCCACTGGGTCGGATGTCGACTCCCGAAGATGTGGCCAACGCGGCGCTCTGGCTCGCGAGCGACGCTTCTGCATTCATCACAGGCGTGGAATTGCCGGTCGACGGCGGACGAACGATCTAGGCGGTCGACTTTGACCGTTGCGATGGATGTTTGCACACGCGTTGCGCTGTTCGGGACGAAAGAGATTCCCGCGGACGCTATTGCGCTGCAGGCCGGGCCACTCTCACTGCGATTGCAGGGAACAAAACTGCTAGCTCTGCGTGCCGGTGGGCACGAGGTCTGGCATGGCGTTGCGTTTGTGTATCGGAGCGCCGGATGGGGTACGCCCGAATCCATCGTGGATGTCTGCAAAACGCGCATTGGCGTCAGCGATTTTTCGGTCGACATACAAGCCCACTTCGCCGTCGCGCCCAGGATCGACCTGCACATCCGCATTGAAGGAGATGTCTCGGGTCGAGTTCGCTATGAAGGCACCGCTGTCGCGCAGGAGGACATCGCGACGCAGCGTACCGGCCTATGCGTGATGCATCCGATGTCGGCGATGGGGCGCGCTGTAGAGATTGGCCACGACGATGGACGCACCAGCTTTTCGACGTTTCCACGACTGGTGCCGCCCTGGCCTCCGTTCATGCTGGTGAAATCCTTACGGCATGAGTTTGCAGACGGTGCATGGGCAAGCTGCCGACTGTTCGGAGAGAGCTTCGAATTCGAGGACCAGCGCAACAATGCGGACGCGTCGTTCAAGGTCTACGGCCGCTCCAATTCCATGCCTCGCCCCTATTGCTTGCGCGCTGGAGTCCCGTTGACGCAGCGGGTGGAACTCGAAGTTGGCCGTGTTCCGTTCCCCGCACAGGCTGTCGAAGGTCCGGCATTCGCTGTGGGCACTGCGCTGGATCGCTGCCCTGCAATTGGCATCGGTCTGGCGCCCGAGCAATTAGTCGAGGATGGTCAACTACTTGCCAAAGTCAAAGCACTGTCGCCGATACAGATTCACCTCGTGCTCGACAGTCCCCATGATGTGGTCGATTTCGACGTGCTTGAAAAATGTGTCGTCGCAAGCGGCAGACCCTTGCGACTCGACATCCGAGTGGTAACGGTTTCGAGTGCTGCGCGGATCATGTCGCTCGGTCGCTTGCTGCAGGAACGCGGAATCCATGCCGAAGCCGTTGCTGGGTTTCCGGCGACACATTCAATGGTCGCGGTTCTGCGCGATGCGTTTCCGGGCGCTGCGATTGGCGGCGGCACCCCGTATTTCTTTGCTCAATTCAATCGAGTTGAAAATCTTGGGCCAGTGAACTTCCTGAGCTTTACCGTCAGCGCGATCGTGCACGGAGCAGACGATCAGTCTCCGATGGATGGTCTGCAAAGCCTGCCCTCGCTCATCGACACAGCGCGCACGCGTCATCCTGAAGTCGCCGTGAGGGTCGGGCCGAGCGGCATCGCGGCACCACGCAGCCCACTTGGAGATCAGCCTGCGTCGGATGGCACACGACGTATCGCATTGGCCCGTCGAGACCCACGCAGCGGCGCACTTTACGGGGCGGCCTGGATGATCGGGCACATCGGGACTCTGGCGCAGTGCGCCCTGCAGGCGGTGAGCGTGTGGGGCTTCGGCCCCGGGGAAGGTCTGTTCTTTGGCGACGACGCTTCGTCGGTGCAACTGACTCCGGCGGGATGGGTGCTACGCGAGATCCGTGGCGCCTCCAGCGTACTGCGTGTGCATGTTACCCACCCCGCTTCCAGCGCTGCTTTCGCCTTCGTGCGCCCCGGAGCTTCGATCGTCCTGATGGCGAACCTTTCCGAGACAGCACTTTGGATTCGAACGGAATCGCTGTCGGCCGGTGTACTGCATTTGCTCGACGCGCATGCATGGATCGAACACCACGAAGGACGCCACCCCGACCCTTGGCGGGCCGTCGCGTCGACCGAAGACTGTGTATGTCACTTGCCTGCATTTGCCGTTGCCCGGCTCGTGATTCCGAGTGCTTCGGAGCATGCGTTCAAGCGATAATCCTGGCCTGACGTCCGCGCGTTTTGACCCCTGTCTTTCACCTTCAATAAGACCGGACGCGAGGAGATCGCATGCTTCCCGATATTGACTCTCTGGCCCTGTTCGTTCGTGCGGCCGAGCTTCGCAGTCTGACCAAGGCTGCAGAAGCTTCCCATATCGGACTGGCCGCAGCCAGCCGTCGCATCGCGCTGCTGGAGCATCGATTCAAGACACCGTTGCTCGAGCGTTCATCCCGCGGTGTGGAGCTCACGCCAGCGGGTGCAGCCCTCTTGCCCTATGCCAAGCGAATGTTGATAGAGATCAACCAGATGCAGTCCGAGATGAGCGACCACGCTGTCGGTCGCAGGGGCGTGCTCCGAATCCTGGCAAACACCTCGGTGATCACCGAGTCGTTGCCTGAAGACCTCGCCGGCTTCGCCCTCGAAAACCCCGATGTTCGCCTCGTCCTTGAAGAACGCTGGAGTAGTGAGATCGTGAGGGCGCTGCTGGCTGCTGAGGGCGATGTGGGGATCATCGTCGAAGGTACCCGAACCGATGGTTTGGAAACCTTCGCGTACAGCTCCGATCGCATTGCGGTCGTCATGCCTGCCGGTCATCCGCTCGCACGTTTGGCTGACATGAAATTTGTCGACTTGCTTGACGAAGATCTGATCGCGCTCGAGAGCAGCTCATCGATGATGCACTTGCTGGCTGAGCAGGCGGTGATCGCAGAACGCACGCTCCAGTTGCGCGTCGAGGTCCGCAGTTTCGAGGCAGTCTGCCGCATGGTGCAGGCGGGACTGGGCATCGGCCTGCTGCCCTATCAGGCAGCGAGTGTGCTGGCGGGAGGCCTCGGCCTCACGGTGCGCCCCCTTGTCGAAGAATGGGCGGAGCGACGCATGCTGATCTGCGTCAAGAGCGATCGCGGGGCGAACAGTTCAATTACCAAACTGCTCGACTATCTGGCCCAAAGCCGCTCGGCTTGAAGTCCCTCCGCAAGCGCTCCGGTGGAAGCGCCCTCGACGACGATCAGTTTCGATAGCGCCGAGCGGTGGCGCAGCTGTTTCGCCGCTGCGTACTCCGGCGAGTCCGACCACGCACGAGCCTGGTCAACGCTGGGGAACTCGATGATCACCAGGCGCTTGGGCGACCAGTCTCCTTCCAGTGGGTCGACATGGCCGCCGCGCGCGAGAAAGCGGCCGCCATACAGTGCCACCGTCGCAGGCGAGAGCTTCTTGTACTCCTCGAATAGCGCGGGATCGGTGACGATCATGTCGTTGATGACGTAGGCAACCATTGGCGTGCGGTGCTCAGGCGGAGACCGATGCGACCTGCTTGACCGCGCTGCTCTGGCGGACCTCGATACCGAGCTGTTCCTCGCGGATTTTCATGAGCACCGCGGTGTCGCGGTCACCGAGCTTGCGTTCGATGGCCTGTTCCATGGTGCGCTGTGCGGCGCGGCCGACTTCCGCTCTGAAGCCTTGCTGCTCGGCCAGATCGCAGGCGAGCCGCACATCCTTGCAGGCAAGGCGCACCGCGAAGCCGGGACTGTCATCGCCGAGGAACGCCTTCTTGGGCATCGCAATTGCGAACTGCTGGTTCCATGCCATCGTGGTGCGCATGACTTCTTGCATCAGCTCGAGAGTCAGGCCGGCCTTGATGCCGATGGCCAGCGCCTCGGTGTTGGCGATCATGATCGTTGTGGCCAGCAAATTGTTGGTGATCTTCATGGCGTGACCGGTGCCGGGACCGCCGCAGAAGTAGGTGTCGGTGCCCATGCACTTGAGCACGGGCATGGCGTGGTCGATGGCCGCCTGGTTACCGCCAATCATCAGCGTCAGCGTGCCGGTGGCGGCATGTTCGCTGGTCTTGCCAACCGGCGAGTCGACCAGTTCGCGTCCGCTCGCGCGCAATGCATCACCCACGCGACGCGAGGTGGCCGGGTCGATGGTGCTCATCTCGATGACGATGCCGCCTTCGCGCAGACCCTCGGCCACGCCGTCCTTGCCGGTGACGCACTCTTCGACATGCTGTGGCTCGGGCAGCATGGTGATGACGATGTCGCTGGCTGCGCCGACTTCACGCGGATTGGCTGCAGCCTTGGCGCCGGCCTTCACCAGGCGCGCAATGGCGTCGGGGCTGCGGTCGTACACGGTCAGCTCGTGACCGCCTTTGATGATGTTCTCGGCCATTGGGGCGCCCATGACGCCCAGTCCGATGAATCCAACTTTCATTGCAATGCTCCTGGAGTAAAAAATGGAATAGCCGTGCCGGTTCAAGTCCGCTCGGCCCATTGGTTGATCTGCCACACCGGTTTGCCGCGCAGATCGGCCGTATCGGTGCGGCTGAACTCGCTCTCGCCAGGCTTCGCGCCCAGCTTGTCGTAGGCCTGTTTGATGAGCGGCGCGGTGCGTGCGAAGGCATCCTTGACCTGGGCCCACTGCAGGGGCTTCTGGATGACCTTGTTGTCGGCCATGAATTTGGAGGTCTCCAGCACGGCGCGGGCATCGTTCTCGGTCGGCCAGGCCCAGCCGCGTGAGAAGAGAACGTCGTCCTTGACCACCTTCGCGCCGTCGGTGGCGTCCAGCTTCCAGTACTCCTTGACCAGCTGGGACACGGCGCCGGCGTCCATCGCGCTCAGCGCCGTGACCGCATCCTGCTGAGCCAAAAGGAAGGCCACGACAGCCTGCGGGTGCTGCTCGATCAAGCCGTTGCGCCCGATCCAGAATGAGCGATGCAGATAGTAGCCGTCCGGGAAAAACGGCGACTTCTTTACGCTCGCGAGCTGCAGGCCAGCTCCTTTGCCGGCCGGACCGTCGTAGTAGTCCTCGGTGTAGCCGAAGGAATTGGCGATCGCCACCGTTCCGCCAGCCTGCGCGGCCAGGAACGCCGGGTAGATGGTGCAGGTGGCATCCACGCCGGTAGGAACCGAGGCTGCCTGCGCGTGCGTCGGCATGTTCACGAAGCGGATGCCTGTTTCCTTGATGTCGTCTGCGCCCAGCTCGATGCGCAGCATCTGGAAGAGGGCGCTTTGCGGGTCGCCGCCCAGCGACACGCCCACTGTCTTGCCCTTGAGATCCTGCAGGTTGCGAACCGGCGAACCCTTGCGGGTGGTGATCAGGAAACGCAGGTGGCCCTCACCCAGCACCAGCAGGCTGATCGGCAGGCCACTGGCCAGGCCGCGGGTGATCGGCGTGTTGCCCCACATGCCAATGTCGAGGTTGTTGCCGACCATCGCCTCGACCATCGGCAATGCCGTGGGGTACTCGCGCCAGTCCACCGTCAGGTCGTAGCCCTGCTCGGCGCCGCGCTTCTCAAGCAGCTTGTTGTTGATCATGTACTGCGTCATCGGCGAATTGCCCGCTGCCCAGGGGATGCGCCCGACCGATACCTTCAGCGGCCTGCGCGAGCCTTGTGCGCGCACGAAGGCCGGCATGGCCAGCGACGCTCCGGCGGCGACGGCGGCGCCGCCAAGGATCAGCTGGCGACGAGAAGCGAAAAGTTTGGTGTCGTTCATGGCGTGTCTCGTAGGGGTTTGAATTGTTGTGCCGCTCAGACCGCGGCCGGGGTCATGTTCTGCACGGTGGTGTCCACGCCGCCGATGGCGCGGTAGGCCTCTTCGCGAATCAGTGCCCAGATCTTCTCGACCAGCCGGCCGTAGTCGGGGTCGCCCCGTACGTGTTCGTCACGCGGGCGCGGCAACGGAACATCGAGCACGGCCCGTACGCGGCCGGGATGGCTGCTCATCACCACAACCCGGTCTGCCAGGAATACCGCTTCCTCGATGTCGTGGGTAATGAAGACCGCTGTCTTGCGCTGTTCGCGCGGCGCGGTCTGGCCCCAGATACGCAGCAGCTCGATCTGCAAGATCAGTCGAGTCTGCGCATCGAGGGCGCCCAACGGCTCGTCCATTAAAAGCACGTCGGGACCGTTGGCCAGCAAGCGGGCGAGCGCGACGCGCTGTCGCATGCCGCCCGAGAGCTGGTGCGGATACTTCTTCTCTGATCCGTTCAGACCGACCAGCTCGATGAAGTGGCGGACGCGCTCGGCACGCGCCGCCGCGTTGAGCCCGGCGCCCGGCGTGCCGTGGTGGAGGCCGAACCCGACATTCTGTTGCACCGTCTGCCAGGGCATCAGCGCGTAGTCCTGGAACATCACACCACGGTCCGCACCTGGGCCGGTGATGGGCACGCCGTCCTTTTCAATAACGCCCGCCGTCGCTTTGTCCAGACCCGCGATCATGTTGAGCACGGTCGATTTGCCGCATCCCGAGGGCCCGACGATGCAGATGAATTCACCCGTCTGGATGTCCAGCGTCACGTCGGCCACGGCCAATGTCGTCTGCTGGGTGCGCGGTGCGAAAAAGCTTTTGCTGACGCCTGCGAGCCGCAGCTTGCTGGTGGCGGGAAGTGGGGTGTTCATGTCAGTGTTTCCAGGGAATGAGTCGCGACTCGGCGGCACGAAAGATTCGATCGATCAGTAGCGCCACCAAGCCCACCGCGATCATGCAAACGACGATCGCGTTGAGGTCGATGCTGTAGGCATAGAAGACGAACATCATCTGGCCGATGCCGCCGGAGCCGCCACCGCCCGACTTGGCGCCGACCGCCAGTTCAGCCGCGATGATTGCGGTCCACGCAACGCCCATCGCCAGGCGCGATCCCAGCAACACGCTGGGCAGCGCACCGGGCAGGATCACCCGGAGCAACGTGGACAAGCGCGATACCCCCATCGTCTGCGCTGCAAGCACCAGCTTGCGGTCGATCCGGTTGACTCCGTGCACTGTGTTGACCAGGACTGGAAAGAACGACGCATACGCGACGATGGCAAGCGCAGAGGGCGTCCCCGTGCCGAACCAGAGAATGGCGATCGGCAGGATGGCCATGGGGGCGATCGGTCGGAAGCTTTCGAAAATCGGGTCGAGGTTTTCGCGGACCGATCGGTTGGATCCCATCAGAAGACCGATCGCCACGCCGAGCACCAGCGCAACTGAAAATCCTGCCAGCACTCGGCCGAGGCTTTGCACCAAGGCATCGAGCAAGCCGCCGTGGGTGACCAGTTCGACAGCGGTACGCACCACTCGCAATGGCATGGGAGCCGGGCTATTGGAAGGCAAATTGAGAGTCCAGAGTTGCCATGCAATTAGCAGCGCCAGCGGCAGGGCGCCAGCGCGCAGCACGCGCGCCAGGCGGTCCCTGGAAACAAGGGTGGCAGTGGTCATTTCAGTTCGGTCCCTTCGGTCCAGGGGGTCAACACGCGCTGCAACCGGCGCAGACCCAGGTCGCAGAGGTAGCCCACCAAGCCGATCACCATGATGAAAGCGAAGACCTTGGGCGTCATGAGCAACTGGCGGTACCAATCGATGGCGAAGCCGAGTCCGCTGGGCGAGCCAATGAGCTCGGCCGCGACGATCGCAGCCCACGACGCGGCGAAGGCCAGCCGCACGCCGACCACCACGCTGGGCAGCGCCGCTGGCACCAGCACCTTCGTGAGCAGGGCGCGGCGGTTGATGCCCATCGTGTCGGCCGCAGCAATGAGCTTGCGATCTATTTGCTGCACACCGGCCACCGTGTTCAACAGGATCGGGAAGAAACCGACATACACCATGATGAACACGGGCAGTGTGTTGCCCACGCCAAAGATGAAAAGCGCCAGCGGCAGCCAGGCGATGCCAGAAATCGGACGCAGCATCTCGACCAGCGGGTCGACGTAGGCTTCCGCGGCAGGGCTGCGGCCCATCCAGAATCCGAGCGGAATGGCCAGCGCCATCGACACGCAGAGCGCGATCACCAGCCGAGAGGTGCTGACGAGTGCATGGTCGAAGAGCTCGCCGTCGCTGCCCAGCTCGATCAGCGCCTGCAGCACTGCGCCGGGCGTGGGCAGTTGCAGCGGATTGCCGTTCCATGCCGCCGCGATCCACCACAGCAGCACGAACACTGCGAAGGCGCGCATCACGACAAACCAGCGCTGTCGACCCAGCAGGCGCAACACGCCGCCCGACGGTGCGCCGAAAGGCATAAGCGGCAGGGGCGTTGCGGCAGGCATTTTCTGTGGGTTCACGGAGGTCTTCATACGAGGCCCGGCTTCAACGCGTGACGGCCAGGAACCCACCGTCGATGTAGAGCGTGTGACCGTTGATGTAAGCGCCGGCGTCCGATGCCAGCAGCAGCGCTGCGCCGCAGATGTCCTCGGGGCGGCCCCAGCGCTTGGTGGGCGTCCAGTCGCTCACGAAGGCATTGAATTCCTTGTCGTTGGCCTGGCTGAAGGGCGTGATGGTGTAGCCGGGTGCCAGCGCGTTGACCGTGATGCCGGTCCCGGCCAAATCGGCTGCCAGCGCACGCGTGAAACCCGAGACGCCTGCCTTTGCCGCGACGTAGGGGACCAGGTTGGGTCGTGCCACCTGATTCATGATCGAGCCCATGTTGATGATGCGTCCCGAGCCCTGTTTCACCATCAGGCGCGCGGCTTGTTGCGCCACCAGAAAGCAAGCGGTGAGATCGGTATCGATGACCTTCTGCCACTCCTCGGGCGTCAGGTCCAGGAAGTGCGTGCGCACGATCACGCCGGCATTGTTGACCGCGATGTCGATGCGACCGCACAGCGCGATCGCCTGCTCGAAAGCCTGGGTCACCGCCTGCGGGCGGGTCACGTCGAACACCAGGCCGTGTGCATCGCAACCGGCCTCGCGGAATTCACGCACACGCTCGTGCACTGTGTCGCTGGCGTCGGCCAGGATCAGCCGTGCGCCGGCTGCAGCGAAGCCGCTGGCCAGGCCGAGCGCGATACCGCCAGCACCGCCGGTGATGAGCGCTACCTTGTCTTTAAGTGAAAAGAGCGACGCGGGCGCAAGGCCGTTGTAGAGGTGGGTGCCGGCCGAGGCCGCGCCGGGAATGGGTGTAGCAATGCTCATGGGGGCGCGCTTTCTATCGGTCGTCTCCGTTGGAATGGATGGGATGCTAGGGGGCGCCGTCTTGTGCCGGAATTGGAAGTTGGGCAACACGCTCTACGCACAAAACGAAGCCTGGGGCTTCCCCTAATCCGGGCTTGCCATGATTCGAAGCCATGGTTGCCGCAAAGCAGATGGCGTTGCACTGGAGTCGCTCCTAGCATTCGCCCCATGCATCACGAACACTCGAGCGCTGCCGGCGCCGTGCGACGAGTCGGCAGCCAGACCGACATCCTGGGCGAGAGCCCTCTCTGGGACGATCGCGGCCAATGCCTCTACTGGGTCGATATTCGGCGCCCGGCGATCCGGCGCTTGCTGCCTTCCACCGGTCAGGTCGACACTTGGGAGATGCCCGAACTGGTCGGTTGCATCGCCCTGACCGACGAGGGGCGCCTGCTGGTGGCGCTGTCGCAGTTCATCGCGTTGTTCGACGTGGTGAGCGGCAGCCTCGAAGCGCTGGCGCGTCCGCGTCAATCGGTGCCCGGACACCGCTTCAACGACGGACGCTGTGACCGGCAAGGCCGCTTCTGGGTCGGCACCATGCACAACCTGACGCGCGCACCTGAAGGGGTTTTGTACCGGCTCGAGGGGCGCGGTGAGCTCGCTCCGATGCGCGACGGCATCTGCATCCCCAACAGCCTGGCCTTCAGTCCCGATGGTTGCACCATGTACTTCGCGGATTCGTTGCGCTACTCGCTCTACGCCTACGACTACGACCCCGAGACCGGTCGCACCGGCACCGAGCGCGTGCTTGCGACGACTGCCGAGCCGGCTTTTCCCGACGGCTCCACCGTCGACGAGGAGGGCTTCCTCTGGAACGCCGAATTCAACGGTGCCAGGCTCGTGCGCTATGCGCCTGACGGTCGCATCGACCGCACCATCGCCATGCCGGTACAGCGCCCGACGTGCTGTGCCTTCGGCGGGCCGGACCTGCGCACGCTCTACGTCACCACCACCAGCCAGAAGATGACGCCCGAGCAACTCGCTGCCGAGCCGCTGGCCGGGGCTCTGCTGGCGCTGGACGTCGGCGTAGCCGGCTTGCCTGAGCCGCGATTCTTGCTCGACCGAAAAATCGACTGCCCCTCACTTAGGAAGACACTGAAATGACAAGCACACCCATCCGCATCGCATCGATCGAGGCCTTCAGTTTTCGCGTCCCCGTTCAGATGCCGATCAAGGTAGCCTTCGGCACATTCCGTGACCGGCCTTTCGTGCTGGTGCGCATCACCGATGACGAGGGTGTGCAGGGGTGGGGCGAGATCTGGGCTAACTGGCCGGCCGTCGGCGCCGAGCATCGCGCGCGGCTGGCGATCGACTTTGGCGAACGACTGGTCGGCCAAAGCTTCGAATCACCGGCGGCCTTCTTTCGCCAGTTGACCGCATCGCTCGAAGTGCTGGTTCTGCAAACGCTGGAGGTCGGTCCGATCGCGCAGGTCGTGGCGGGCCTGGACATCGCAATGTGGGACCTCGCGGCGCGCAAGTGCGGGCAGCCCTTGCACCGGATGTTGTCGGAGCGCAGGCCCGAGTCGGTGCGCGTCTATGCCACCGGCATCAACCCCGATGAGCCCGAGCGCTTTGCAGCAGCACGCCAGGCCGAAGGCCATCGCGCATTCAAGCTCAAGACGGGCTTCGGTCTCGAACTGGATGTGCGCAACCTCACCGCCATGCGCGAAGTGCTGGGGACCGATGCGGTGATCACCTGCGACTCCAATCAATCGCACGACCTGGAATCTGCCAAGGCGTTCTGCCGTGCGATCGATCCTCTGCGGCTGAGCTGGTTCGAAGAGCCCATGCGCGTCGATGCGCCGGCATCGCAATGGGAACAGCTTGCGCAGTTCTCGTCGACGCCGTTGGCTGGCGGTGAGAACTTTCATGACCACCAGTTTTCCGAAGCGATCGGTGCCCAGGTGCTGCAGGTCATTCAGCCCGACGTCACCAAGTGGGGTGGTATCACCAGCAATTGGGATGTTGCTCGGCGTACCGTGGAAGCCGGAAAACGCTATTGCCCGCATTTTTTCGGCGGTGGCGTTTCGCTGTTGGCGTCGCTGCAGTTGCTGGCTGCGGCCGGTGGCGAAGGCCTGCTCGAATTCGATTGCCATCCAAACGTCGGCCGTGAGGCTGTCGTCGGAGATCTGCTGCCCGTGGAAGACGGACGCGTTCCGGTGCCGACCGGACCAGGGCTCGGTGCCGAGCCCAACCTCGACGCGCTCCGGCGACACCAGACCTGGACCGGGCGGGTCTGATGCCGATACGCAGTATTGAAACGGTGTCGATCGGCTTCATCGGCGCGGGCCGGTTGGGCAAGGCACTGGCGTGGAGCCTAGCGACTGCCGGCCTCGCGGTACGTGGCGTCGCGAGCAGCATCGAACAGGAGGCGGTGGATCTCGCGAACCGGATCGAAGCGTGCGAGGTGATGGCGGCGCAAGCCGTCGTCGATCGTTGCGACCTGGTTTTTATTACCACTCCCGATTCGATCATCGCGCAAGCTGTGGCGCCACTGCGGTTTCGCGCGGGCACGGGTGTCATCCACTGCAGCGGTGCGACAGAAGTCGACGCACTGGCCTCGGTCCAGGTGCAGGGTGCAGCCATCGGCGGCTTTCATCCGATGCAGACTTTCGCCGACCCGGACGCGGCGGTGGCGTCCCTGCCTGGATCGACCATCACCATCGAGGCCCGCGACGACGAACTGGACCGCCTGCTGGTCCAGCTGGTAGAGCGTCTGCATTGCCATGTGAATCGTCTGCCGCCCGGCATGCGCGGGCGCTATCACGCAGCGGCCGGCTTCACCACGCAATTCATTAATGCGCTTTTCTATGAGAGCGCCCGCGTCTGGAAATCCTGGGGCGCGGAGGAGGCCGATGCGATGCGTGCGATGCTGCCGATGGCGCACGGCACTCTTGCCGCCATCGAATCGGTCGGCATTGCGCGTGGCATGCCCGGTCCGGTGTCACGCAGCGATGTCGTCTCGGTCGAAAAGCATGTGGCCGCGCTGACCGACCTGGGCGACGACATGGCGGCGTTCTACCGGGTGCTGTGCGGCGTGACGGTGCGGATCGCGCGTGAGAGCGGTGCCGTCGATGCTGACGTGGCGGCTCGCTTCGACGCGGCGCTCACGCGAGGCGTTCCGGCCGCCAGTACGTGACCTCTCAGTGCAGATCAGGCGGGCATCACGCCCAGCTGCTTGAGCATGCCCAGGTTGTCGAGCAGCGCCCAGTGTTCGATCAACACACCGTCGTGGAACTGGAACAAATCGAGCACGCCGATGTCGATCTTTCGCCCGGTCGCGGCCAAATCTCCAAAGGCGCCAGTGTGAGTGCCTTGCACCCGCAAACGGACCAACACTTTCTCGCCCTCGGCGACGAAGTCCTGCAGCGGCAACTGCATGTCCGGGAACGCGGGCAATAGCGCATCGTGCAGCTTGGACACACCCTCGGGTCCGCGAACCTCGAAGGGCAGGCCCGGGTCATGACGGACAAAATCGGCATGGATGTGCTCCTTCATCCATGCGGTGTCGTTGACGAGAAAGGCCTTGAAGTAATCGCGGCAGAGTTGTTTGTTGGATTCCAGGTTCATGGTCGTCACTTTGGTTTTGAAGCGGGATCAGGCCGCCACTACGGCAAAGCCAAGCCGCGGAAAATGGATATGCAGGTCGCCGGCGCGGCTGTCGCGGCTATGAATCACGATCTCGCTGTCACTCGCTGCGACCAGCGTGCCGCTCACCGGCACGCGGGCGTTGTCGTCGGGGGTGATCGTCACCGAAGTCCCGGCGCGCAGTCCGTCGGGATCTCCGTCGGCTTGCAGATGCGTGGGCGCCACGGGTTGTGCTTCGCAAGCTGCGTCGAAAGCGGCTTGCTCGGTCATCGCCTCCGGTTTGCCGTGGCCCAAGGCGGTCACGCGGTCGTACCAGGGCAACAGCGGTACCAGACCGGCCAGCGCGTCGACCTCGGGTGGACAGTTCTTGCGCAGCAGGCACAGCGTCTGGTAGCAGGTCAGGTCCAGCGCGCTCGGCGCATCGCCGAACAGAAAGCGCCGGCCATCTGCCAATGCCGTTTTGAGCCACGCGTTTTGGGCGTGCAACTGCTGCAGGTGCATCGGTAACTCGGGTGCCATCGCGCTCTTGCTGATGTCGATGCCGAGATAGCCTTCCTTCCGATCCTTGACGAACTCGGGCGGGAAGTTGTCGCCGATGAAGTGCGCAAGCACGCCGATGGTTGGAATCCACATCGCCCTATCCCAGGCGAACGACAGGCCGCGCGCAATGCCTTCGCTGCCCGAGGGATAGAAGCTCGGCGCTTGCGGCGGTGGGAACAGCCGCTCGAGCGTCGGCAAGATGAGGTTGGTGTCGCAATAGATGTCGGCACCGACCTGCAGCACCGGCACGCGGCGGTAGCCGCCGGTCAGCGGTGCGAGCAGCGGTCGCGGCGGGGCTGCGGGGATGTCCACCGATCGCCAGGCCAAGCCTTTCAACCCGAGTGCAACGCGCACTTTTTCGGAAAAGGTGGACAGCGAATAGTGGTGAAGGATGGTCTCAGGCATGTCTCGTTTCCTTTTTTTCTGTGCCGGCGGCACGAATCGATCAATACATGATGTGCCCGCCGTCGACCACGATGGTCTGTCCGGAGACAAAACCAGCGAGGTCGGACAGCAGGTAGAGCGCGGTCCCGACCAGATCGTCGGGCCGCTGCTCGCGCGAGATCGCGCGCGCTTTCAGGAACGATTGCTGCCACTCGACAGGGCGGTTACGCGTGGCGTCGGTGATCACGAAACCGGGTGCGATGACGTTGACTCGCACACCGTACGGACCCACTTCTTTCGCGAGCCCTTTGGTCATCGACAGCACGGCTCCCTTGGTCGCGACATAGTGCAGATAGCCGGGCTGCCCGGCCACCGCGACCACGGAGGAGATGTTGATGATGCTGCCGCTGCCGTGCTCGCGCATCGCCGGCATGACGGCCTTGCAGCATTGCCACACACCCTTGACATTGACCGCGAAGATACGGTCCCATTGCGCGGGATCCAGCTCCTCGAATGGCGTGAGCTTGACTTCGCGAAAGTACGCGGCGTTGTTGACCAGGCCATCGATGCGGCCGAAGCGCTCCAGCGCTGCCGCGGCCATGGCCTTCACCGATGCATCGTCCGCAACGTCGACACGCACCGCCAATGCGCGGCCACCGGCCTGTTCGACGGCAGCGACGGTTTCATCGGCGGCGTTCAGGTCGGCCACCACCACGTTTGCACCCTGCGCTGCGCACGCCACCGCAAAGGCCTGGCCGATGCCGGTAGCGGCGCCGGTAATGATGATGGTGCGACCGTCCAGCAGGTCGTGAGGGCCTGGCGTCGATGACGCGTGAGAGTTCGATTCCAATTCCATCTCCTTGATGCGACTTGGCTGCGGAGGGCCCCTCTCAATAGGGCTGCAGCTTTCCTCGGGTGACGAAATATTAGTGAGCGCAGTCGCGCCGGTGAAGCTGAATCTGCGCAAGTCCCCCCGTCGAATTCGCAGAGTCGATAAAAACCCTCTGCCTCAAGAGCCCGGCATGTCGTGCGGGAGCGTCTCCGCGAAGGCGCTGCGAGAACGAGCGGCGAGCGCAAGTGCGTCGAGCTTTGGCAACGGGGGAAGCCAGGGCGACCCGGCGAAGCGAAATCGAAGGTAATCCAAAGCGACCACGGTCGTGATCAAGGCGAGGCTGGGAATCGGAACGTGGCTGTCGGGTGGGTTGGCCTCCAGCCGCGCCATCGCCAGGATGATCGATCTGCGCCGGCGCAACCCCACGGGAGATTCGTCGAAAGCCGCGTCGGTCATCTTCCTTCCGATGATCACTGCGGCAGCCGCTTCGATCGCTCCCATCGCAATGCCCGCCATAGAGATGACCGTCCCCGGGTCGTCTCCCAGCAACGAGGGATTCGGGTACTTGGCTTCGAGCCACAGAACGATCAGCAGGCTCTCCGTCAGTGGCAAGCCGCTGTCGAGCACGACTGTCGGCACGCGCGCACTCGGGTTTGCAAGGAGGAGTTCAGGGGAGTCCTTCCAGGGATCGGTCAATCGGTGGCTCAGTTCGCGGCATCCTTTTTCGGCAAGCGCTATTCGCGCAATGCGCGCGAAAGGAGATGTGGTGCTGTAGAAAAGTTGCATGGTCAGTCGCCGTTCAAAAAACTCTCACCCTTCCTGGTAAATGTCGGAGCCGCTTTTCTCCTTGGCAAACAGCAAGACGACCACGAATGAGAACGCAGCGACGGCCACGGGGTACCACAGACCGGAATAAATCCTGCCAGTCGCCGCCACGATTGCAAAGGCTGCAGCCGGAAGGAAGCCACCGAAAATAGCGACTCCCATATGGTACGGAAACGACATGGCGGTGAATCTGATTCGCGATGGGAAAAGCTCCACGAGCATTGCGGACATGGGCGCGAATGTCATCGTGCCAAAGGTCAGAAGCAACAAAAGTATGACAACAACCATCGGCTTGTCGATGTCCGCCGGATTCGCATTTCCCGTCGGGTAACCGTACTTGGACAGCGTTGAAACCAGTGCGCTGTTGAAGGCTTTTGATTTGTTCGCCGCATTGGCGTCTTTGCCGTCGTAACCGGGTATGACATCGTTCCCGATTCGAAGCTCCGCAGCAGCGCCCGTGGATCCGTCTTTCGTCTCGTAACTGAGGCCGGCCCTTGCAAGAGTCGATTTAACGATATCGCACGAACTCGTGTATTTCGTAGTGCCTGTCGGGTTGAATTGAACCGCGCATTCAGCTGAATCGGCTACAACGACGATGGGCGCGCTGGCCATGGCATGTTCCAAGGCCGGGTTGGAGTGATGTGCCAGTTGTTGGAACAGAGGAATAAAAAACAAGGCTGCGAGGAAGAGCCCCGACAAATAGACTGGCTTACGTCCGATTCGGTCTGACAGCCAGCCAAAGAAATAATAAAGAGGCACGCTCAGTAGCGTCGCAACGACGACCAGACTATTGACCGTCAGATCATCGACCTTCAGTATTTTTCCAAGAAAGAATATCGTATAGAACTGGCCGGTGTACCAAACTACCGCTTGGCCTGGAACGATGCCGAGGAGTGCGACCAGGACGAGGCGGAGATACTTCCATTGGCCGAAGGCTTCAGAAAGTGGCGCTTTCGAGAGCTTGCCCTGTGCCTTCATCTTCTTGAACTCGGGTGATTCGCTGAGCGACATCCGGATCCATACCGACAGGCCAAGCAAGATGATCGACAGGAGATACGGAACCCGCCATCCCCATTCCATAAACGATTGGGTTCCCATGAGCAATCTAAGGGGCACGATCACCGCAACGGCCAGAATCAAACCCAGTGCCGCGGTCATCATGATCCAGGAGGTCCACGCACCACGGGTTTTGTTGGGCGAGTGCTCTGCGACGTAGATCACCGCACCACTGAATTCACCACCCAGAGCCAACCCTTGCAGCAATCGCATCGTGATGAAGAGAACGGGGGCAATCAGTCCCGCGGTCGCATAGGTCGGTAGCAGGCCCACTGCGAAAGTGCCCAGACCCATGATCACAATGGTCACCAGGAATGTGTATTTGCGACCGACGAGATCGCCGATTCGACCGAATACGATGGCACCAAAAGGCCGGAGTATGAAGCCTGCGGCAAAGCCGAGCAGCGTGAAAATATAGGCCGCTGTGGGGCTCAGACCCGAGAAGAACGCTGTGGCCATTTCAGTGGCGAGCAGGCCGATTAGGAAGAAGTCGTAAAATTCGAAGACTGTCCCTGCCGACGAGGCGACGACGACGAGTATCTCCGCGGCAGTAACTCCCTTTTTCGGCGCTCGCAATGCGTTGTCACTCGACAGGGTGGAACTCATGAAGTCTCCGTTATTGTGTTTGGAACGCATCCGCTCTTTAGCCTCAGACGGTGAGTGAAAAAAGCCTGCCCTTCTGAATTAGCTTGGCTTTGGCAAAGTGATCCTAGGGTCAGCGACCCACCTCGAAAAGCTCATTTTCGGCAAGTCTGTTGCTCTCTATTTCAAACTCCGGGATTTCCCTAGTCTTCGAATTAGAAGACTCGTTCGCGTCATGTTGTGCGAGGCGCTGGTCTGAACACGGTATTGATTGGGTGGAGATGGCGGCGGTCTGATGGACATGCAGACATCTTTGTAAATGTTCACTCCCCTGTCAGCGGCAAGCTCGACTCCTTGAGCACCCGCAGCACGAAGTGCGACTTGCTGTGCCGGATGCCGGGAATCTTGTAGAGCTTTTCGCGCAGCAACCGCTCGTAGTCGCGGGTGTCGCGCACGCGGATACGGATGTAGTAGTCGTAATCCCCGGAGACCAGGTAAGCCTCCTGGATTTCCGGAATGGTCGCCAGCACCTTGCCGAACTCGTAGAGCGTCTCGTCGGTGTGACTCTCCAGCGTGAGCTGCACGATGACCGAGTCGTGATAGCCGATCTTCGACGCGTCGATGTCGACGGTGTAGCGCTTGATGACGCCCTGCGCCTCCAATTTTTTGATGCGTGTCCAGCAACTGGTGGGTGACAGGCCGACCTCGGCGCCGATTTCCTGCAGCGTCTTGCGCGAGTCCTGCTGCAACACCCGCAGAATGGCGAAATCGATCTTGTCGGAAGGATTTTCGGATGGATCGTCTTTGATACGAACAGGCTTCATATAAACGTGGCAATGCGGCGTAGAAAAGAAGCAAATTCTGCCCGGATTGCCGAACAATGGGGCAATGAAAACATTGGTCGTCGAACCCACATCGCCATCCACGTCGCCATCCAAGGCGCCTTACCGCGTGCGCAACGGCGCTGTAGCGCTGCTCGACACGCTGATCGAGTGCGGCGTCGATACGATCTTCGGCTACCCCGGCGGCGCCGCGCTGCCGCTCTACGACGCGCTGCACGGCGAGCCACGCCTGCGCCATATTTTGGTCCGCCATGAGCAAGCTGCTGTTCACGCAGCAGAAGGCTATGCACGCACGACGGGCAAGGTCGGCGTGGTGCTGGTCACTTCGGGGCCGGGCATTGCCAACACCATCAGCGGGCTGCTCGACGCCATCAGCGATTCGATCCCGGTGCTTTGCATCAGCGGGCAGGTCGCAAGTACCGTCATCGGCACCAATGCGTTTCAGGAGAGCGATGCGCTGGGCATGTCGCGGCCGGTGACCAAGTGGAACCACCAGCCGCGCACGCCGCACGAAATCCCTGAAGTCGTGCGGCGGGCGCTCGAGATCGCGTCGTCGGGTCGGCCGGGGCCCGTGCTGATCGATGTACCGAAAGATGTGCAGTTGATGCCGCTCGGCCACGCGCCCACCGAACGGTTCAGGGCGCCGATCGCTTCAGCCGTCGCCTTGCCGCCGCACGGCACGCTGGACCGAGCAGCCGATCTTCTTTCTACGGCTCGCCGACCCGTCATCTATGGCGGCGGCGGGCTGATCAACGCGGGTCCTGAAGCGTGTGCGGCGTTCACCCGTCTGGTCCGCCAGCTCGACGCGCCATGCACGCTCACCTTGATGGGACTTGGCGCCTTCCCCGCATCCGACGCACACTTCATCGGCATGCTCGGCATGCACGGCGCGTTGGAGGCCAATCTGGCGATGCACGAGGCCGATCTGGTGGTTTGCGTCGGTGCGCGGTTCGACGACCGCGTCACCGGCAAGCTAGACGAGTTCTGCCCGCACGCTCGCAAGATCCACATCGACATCGACCCCGGCAGCATCAACAAGGTGGTGAAGGTCGACGTGCCGATCGTTGGGGATTGCGGCGCGGTGCTCGATGCACTGCTCTCGATGCCGAGTCTCGACAGCCTGGCGCCCGAGCGGCTCGCGCCATGGTGGCGACGCATCGAACGCTGGCGCGCGGAGCGCTGTTTCGACTTTGCGGAACGCCCCGGCGTCATCCTTCCGCAGCAACTGATGGCGACTTTGCAGACCGCGCTGGAAGGGCGCGATGCCATCGTCTCGACCGACGTCGGCCAGCACCAGATGTGGGCCGCGCAGTACCTCAAGTTCGAGCGCCCTGGCCGCTGGCTGACATCGGGCGGTGCCGGCACCATGGGCTACGGCGTGCCTGCTGCCATCGGCGCGCAAGTGGCGCACCCCGGAGCGCTGGTCGTGTGCGTGAGCGGCGATGCGTCCGTGTTGATGAACATCCAGGAGCTCTCGACCGCCATTCAGCACGGCACGCCCGTCAAGGTCGTGCTGTCGAACAACGGCTACATGGGGATGGTGCGGCAGTGGCAGGAGCTGAACCACGGCAATCGCCTGAGTCACAGCTGGAACGAGGCGTTGCCGGATTGCGTGGCGCTGGCCAAAGCCTTTGGCTGGGGTGCGCGCCGTGTGTCCGATCCGGCTGAGCTATCGGATGCGCTGGCCGAGTGCCTAGCCTGGGATGGGCCGTTCTTTCTCGACGTGCAGGTCGCGGCGCAGGAGAACTGTTTTCCCATGATGCCGTCGGGGCACGGGCATCACAAAGTGATGTTGAGCAAGGACCGGTGGTACGAGGACAACGCGACAACGTGAGCAGAAGGGTCGGCGACATCCGCTACCTTGCGGATCGCGTATTAAATCTGCCGTACTGAAAAGATGGCAGAAAGAGAGTTCCTATGGGTTATCCCTCTGGCGTTTTCGCGCCTCCATCGCCGACCCGTGCCGTCACGGCGAGCCATGACCTGCCGCACGGTTGCGCGACCGACTGTGAATCGCCGTTAGCGTGGACGATCGTGGTTGTCGTGTTGCTGGCAGCGCTGATCGTGCTCGGCGTCGTCGGTCACCGGTCCTGCAAGTCGCGCTCGCTGCGCGAAGCGCTCAGGCGACGAACCGATGGCAGATGCCTGGAAGCCGAGGCTCAGAAGCCACCCATCAGCGTCGTCGGGCAACCGAGGTCGACTGACGAATCGAATGCGACCGGCTGGTTGTTATCGCCGGTCGACAACAGCAGGGTTGCGAACACAAGGCCCATGCAAACAGCAATGGCCGCGAACCCGAAGCTGTAGACCAAACCGGCCATCGCGAGGGGGCTGAGGAGGAGTGCGATTCGTCTGTACATGCACCAATCATCGCGGGCACATGCGATCCGGTCCATGATTTAAATCACGGTCGAGTCACATGTGTGTCTAGACTGTTAACAGTGAATTCTTTCGGCTTACAGAAAGCGCGCGCTGCGGAGGGGATCGGGCCCGCTGCAGCGCCCACGCTGTCGATATTCAGCGACGGTAACCATCCCAATCTCCACGATAACCACGGTCGCCGCGATCACCTCGGTAGTAACCCTCGTAGTCGCGATGCTCGTGATGCTCGCGGTAATAACCATCACGGTAGCGGGGCTCGAAGTCCACTGGCGACGGGCCATAGAAACGCGGCGGAGGCGGGCGGTTGTAGAACGGTGCCGGCGGCGCGTAGTAGACGGTTTCAGGGGGACGAACGCGCATGGGCTGTGCGTCGTAGTAGATCGGAGCAGCGACCGGCGCAGGCCGTGCATACACGGGCGCTGGTTCGTAGTAATTGGGCTCATAAACCGGCGACGGACCATAGGCCGGTTCGCCGACGACAACGCCCGGCAAATTGATGCCCACAGACCACTGCGTCCCTGCATTGGCCAGGGAGGAAGCCATGACACCGGCCACCGCGAGCGAGCCCACGGCAACCACCTTGAACCACATCGAGCTTGAACGAGTCATCGAGATCTCCAACAGGCAAAGACGCCTGTTGATCCAACGCGACGAGCGCGCGGGTCGTGCACTGCGGCTGTGCAAAGCTGGTGTAAACGATCTCGCGGATTGCGGGTTGTTTCGACGCTTTACAGCGCGCTGAAGCGTGGTGCCGCCTGTGTATCGACCCTGCCTGAGGCGGTGCGCGGAAACAGGTTTCGCGAAACATTATGAGGATGGGCGGCAGCCTCTTCGATGCTCAGCACCGGCGCAAAACAGACATCGGTGCCTTCCAGCAGTTCACTCCATGCATCGCGCGTTCGGGTCCTGAACTTTGCAGCGAAGCGTGCCTTGAGGGCAGGCCATTTGTCGCGGGACAACTGCTCGGCCGGGTCAACGTCTTTCATCTCCAGCTTGTCGAGCAGCAGCGAATAGAACTGCGGTTCAAGTGCGCCGATGGTGACGAATTTTCCGTCGGCACATTCATAAGTGTCGTACTGCGGCGAATCATGAAAGGCGCTGGGTTGCGTGCCGCCGATCTGATTGTTGCCATGCAGCCAGTGCACCAGCGTGCCTAGCATCGCAACCATGTCCAGGATCGCGGCATCGACCACGCAGCCGCGGCCGGTGGTGCGTGCGGCGAACACGCCGCTCACGATGCCAAACGCGAGCCCGAGCGCACCTGCCGAATCGCCGACCACGGTGGGCGGCACGATCGGCGGCTGACCTGGCCGAGCCACCAGCGACAGCAAGCCACTCAGCGCGACATAGTTGAGGTCATGCCCCGCGACCGGCGCCAGCGGGCCGGTCTGGCCCCAGCCCGTCATGCGGCCGTACACCAGCTTCGGATTGCGCACCTTGCACGCATCGGGTCCGAGGCCCAGGCGCTCCATCACGCCGGGGCGGTTGCCTTCGATCAACGCGTCGGCAGTGGCCACGAGGTCCAGCGCTGCTGCAACCGCCTCCGGCTTTTTGAGGTCGAGCACGACGACCTTCTTGTTCGCGCGCAAGGGGTTCTCCGCGTCGCCGCCCATACGCTGGACTGCGCCCGCGATCGGTCGGGCAACGACGGTCACGTCGGCGCCGAAAGACGCGAGGATGCGCCCTGCGACGGGGCCCGGACCGATGCCCTCGAACTCAACGACCTTCAGGCCGGTCAGCGGCAAATTCACGGCGTTCATTGGATATTTCTTCAGGTCTTCAGAGATGGCGCGGGTCGTTGAAAACGGGCGCGACACCGTCTTCGACCCGCCAGATGGCCGATGGCGACGCGACGGCGTCGGACCGCGGTGAACATGCATTCGACAATGTCGCGCCTCTCGATGGTTGATGTGAGCGGCCTCGACTTTGACGTCGATCGACTTTCATTTCCATCGAGGGTTTCACGGGGTCGCCATGTCCCCGGCTGGAAAGGCTCGGTGTCTAGCCGGCGAGGGCTTCGAAGCCGGCCGCCGCAGCCGACAACGCCTTGTCGATGTCCTCCGGTTGGTGCGCGGCCGACAAGAACATGTTGTGTCGTGGGTGGAAATACGCACCGGCGCGCAACGTCGCAGCGCAGAACCTGCGGCCCTTCGCATTGTCGGCGTCGTCGTCGAACAGGACCATCGGCATCTGCACCGGACCGGTCTGGCGGACGCCGATGCCGGCTTGATCGGACAGCTTGGCAAGGCCGTCGCGCAGCCGCTGGCCCATCGCGACGAGGTGCGCGATGGTGTTCGATGCCTTCGTCTCCTGCAGCGTGGCGATGGCCGCGGCCATGGGCGGTGCCTCGCACCAGAAGGAGCCGGTGACGTAGATGCGTCCCGCGCCTTCGCGGAAACGCTCGTTGCCGGTCACGGCCGCGAGCGGGTAGCCGTTGGCGATGCCCTTGCTGAATGCGCTGAGGTCGGGGCGCACGCCCAACGCTTCCCAGCTGCCGGCCGCGTGCAGCCGGAAACCTGCACGTACGTCGTCGAGGATCAACGCGGCATCGGCGGCGGTCGCTGCGGCGCGCAGGGCCTTTGCGAACTCGATCGTCGGCATCTCCTGGTCGCGGCCGATGTCGTGGCGGAAGGCGGTGACCAGGATCGCGGCGAGATCCGTTCCCGCTTCTTGCACCGCTGCGTTCAGGCTGGCGATGTCGTTGTACTGGTACTGGATGACATGGGCTCGGTCTTCGGTCGTGACGCCCACCAGCGAGGGCGAGCACCAGGGCACTGCCCCGTGGTACGAGCCCTGCGCCACGAGGATCTTGCGGCGGCCGGTGCCGGCGCGTGCGATCGTTACGCAAGTGGTGGTCGCATCGGTGCCGTTCTTCTGGAACAAGGCCCAGTCGGCGTGGGCGATGCGATCGACCAGCGTTTCGGCCAGCTCGACCAGCGCAGGGGCAGGGCCGTTCATGCTGACCCCCAATGCGGCCTGCTTTTGGTAAGCAGCGTCGACGCCCGCATGGTGATGGCCGAGCAGCACCGGGCCCCAGCTGCACATCAGGTCGACGTATTCGCGGCCATCGACATCCCACACATGGCACCCTGTGGCGCGGGCGAAAAACTGCGGGTACCCCTCCGGCAATGGAGCGGCGTTCTGGTGGCCGTACATGCCACCGGGGATGACCTGTTTGGCGCGAGCGCGCAGAGCGAGATCGATCTCACCGTCATGTCGTTGATTCATGTCGTAGCTCCTTGCTGCACCACAGCGTATATATGATATATCACAGCGGCGAAAAATTCTGGTCTGAGGTCTGACTTGTGGTGGTGTCGCATGTCGGTCTTCAGACCGGCGTGCGGTCAGTCGCGCAGTCGGTCTTCCAGTGAAGCCGCAATGGGCGCGGCAGTCATGAACGAGGCCGTTGCGGGTGGTGCAGTCATCGGTTCGTTCAAGTGGCAAGCGGCCTCGTGTCCCGGCGCCAAGGCCTTGAGTTGCGGCACTTCATTTCGGCAGCGCTCGAATGCATGCGGACATCGCGTATGAAAAGTGCACCCGGTCGGCGGGCTCAACAGACTCGGCAATTCGCCTCGTACGTTGGCTGCCAGTCGATGGCGAGGATCGGGACGCGGAATGGCTTCGAGCAGCGTCTGCGTGTACGGATGCTTGGGCGTGGCGTAGAGCGCGGCGCGCGGCGCGACTTCGACGATGGCGCCGGCGTACATCACGGCGACGCGGTGCGAGATGTTGCGCACGACAGCCAGGTCGTGCGCTATGAAGAGGTAGCTCAGCCCGAAGGCCTCTTGCAAGTCGATCAGGAGGTTGACCACCTGCGCTTGCAGCGAGACGTCGAGGGCGGACACCGGCTCGTCGCAGACGATGAACTCCGGCTTGAGCGCCAGCGCACGAGCGATGCCGATGCGCTGCCGCTGCCCGCCGGAAAATTCGTGCGGAAACCGATCGCCACACGAGCGCGGCAGGCCGACGGTGTCGAGCAGTTCCTGAATGCGAAGCTGCCGATCGTGACGTGTGCGGCCGCCGGCCACGTCGATCGGCTCGGCGATCGCATCGCCGATGCGCATGCGCGGATTCAGCGAACCCTGCGGGTCTTGAAAGACGAACTGCACGCGCTTGCGAACGCGCGCCAGAGCCTGCTGCGCGTTAGTGCCGGTGATCTCTTCATCGAACAAACGGACGCGCCCCGATGTCGCCGGGATGAGTCCGACCAGCATGCGGCCGGTGGTCGATTTGCCCGATCCCGATTCACCCACCAGTCCCAGCGTTTCGCCGCGCGCGATGTCGAAACTCACCTGGCGTACGGCGCGAAGCGTGCGCGCCGGCGTTCCCGCCTGCCGCTTGAGCGCGAACGTTTTCTCGAGGTCGCGCACCGTGACGATCGTATCGGGCAAGGTTGCGTCTGGTGTCATGGCGTGTCTGCGATGGCGCCGAAAGCGGCCAGGCGCGGTGGGCAACGGCTCCAGCGCAGCGCGGATGCCGGGAGCAGGGCGGG